>NZ_JAOCDF010000013.1:0-71434 GCF_029840775.1 Empedobacter sp. GD03865 | reverse complement strand
AAGTAATTTTTTTTTTTGAACCAAAATTTGTAGTTCGTTTGCGTTTTCGTGAATACACTATTTCTTTGTTCATTTTTTAAAAGAAAATAAGCCGCGAGTTACCACGACTTATTTGTCAAATAATTAATAGTACATTATATAGTTAAAAGTTCTTAGTAATCCTATTACTGATACTTGTAGCAACTTCCTGTTTTCTTTGCCGATTTACCTGTCATTTTATCAGATAATAATAGAATAAATGGACATCTAACTTCTGCAGCTTGTTGTTTTAAAACTTTTTCTGCACGCTCATCTTTTCCATTTCCAGTTCGGAAGTTAATCATACCTGTTTTAGATTTTAAATCATCTCCTTTTTTCAAACCTGCAACCAAAGATTTATCTTCCAAAATAATCACTTTCCCCCAATCTTTATCGTCAGTAATTTCAATTTTATCAGAAACATCCTCAATACGAGTGCTTTTCCCGTAAAATACTTTATTAACAGAATATTTACTCAAAGACTGTATAGCATCTTCTCCATCATACGTATATTCTACCGTAAATTCTCCCACACGCTTAATCTGACCTTCGATAATCTCACCAGAATGTTTGTAAATTTTATCTACTTGTCCAAATGCTAGCGAAGCCATAAGACCTAATCCTAAAATAAAAATGTTTTTCATTGTTAATTGTTTTAAATATTGACTTAATTTTAATTGATTTCTAAAATACTTTCAGTTTCGTTGATTGTAATTATAGTTTTTAGAGGACTAGATTCCAGTAAACCATAATTTTCTTTTAGATTGGTGGTCGGTTTTTTCAATAAATCAATTAATTGATCAATTGATTCTTGATAGATTTTCTTTTTTGTAGAGTTCTTAACTAAAGAGATATAATACGTCTTATAGTTTTTCTTAATTGGAGCTTCTTTTTCTATTTCTTCTGCAATATTTTTAAAGAAACTTGTTCTATTTTCAGAATTTTTGACCACAATACGCTTTATATTTTTCCCTTCAGTTTCAACCTCAATATTCAACGTATATGGTTCAATTTTTACTGAATTGTACATTACTTTTTGGTTTCCAAAATTATCTTCAATAGATGTAGAAGAAACCTTATAAAAATCCTCTAACTCATTTACACGATTTCCAATAAATTGTTTTAAATTTTTGTAATCCAAATTTTGAGAGAAACCTAAACTACACAACAGTAGTAATAAAGTAGATAAAATAATCTTCATTTTTAATAAATAATTAGCTATTAACACCAGATTTATGTGCTAAATAAATTCTTTGCAAATTTTAGGATTCAGTACTTAAATTCCTATTTTTGCAGGAGTAGTTATGAGGTAGTTTAACGATTACTACCTACAGGTAGTTGAATTACTTTACTAAATATCAGTTATATAATAAAAATGAATAACAAAACACTTTTTATATTCTTTACTCTATTTTTTACCCAGGTAGGGACAGGAAACACTATAAATTCCGAAATTCTAAAGAAAAAATTTCATCTTATAATGAAATTGGTTCATTTGATAAATCAATTATCAAATTGGATAGTATTATACATTCTAAAAACGTAACGAATTACGATTTATATAATTTGTATTTGTTAAAATATCTTACGTATAAAACATTATTAAATTATCCAGAAGCAGAAGAAAATTTAAACGTTGCTGAAAAATTTGGCTTAAAGAGTTCTAAATATAAATCCGAAGTTGAGACAAGAGTTTTAATTGAACGAATCTTTATCCAATTTGATTATTTAAAATATGATAAGGTTGAGGAATTGCTCCAAAAAGTAAATAAATCTAATTTAAAATATTTGGATGCCGAAACGTATGGCTTTTATATTTCTGTTCTAGGCACAATGAATAGTATAAATAAAAATTATATTCAGGCAGAAAAAGATTATTTGGAAGCTATAGAAATTTTGAAGCAAAAATCTCCCAAACATTTACCTAATATTTATAGAAAGCTTTTACACTTATATACAGAAACAAAAGACAATAAGAAGGCTTTAGAAGCTTTTAGCAAAGGGTTATATTATGCAAAACATTTTGGTATAAAACTTTATATTTTGAATATGTACGAATCTCTTACGTGGTATTATGCTCAGAATGAAGATTGGGAAAAAGCATATAAAACAAGATTAATTGTGAATGATCTTGCAACCGATTATGATGCAATTAATCAAAGTGGAAAATTACAAAATTTAGAACGAGAAATTATTAATAAACGAAATGATTTAGAAGTTCGAAATCAAAAAAATATCCGATTATTTCTAGTTATTATTTCTACAATTCTAATCATATTATTAATTGTTCTTTATAAATTCTACAAGATAAACATCGAAAAAAGAAAACTTGTTGAAAATGAAAATGAACGGATGAGAAATAAACTTTCTGATTTGATTAATCATTCGAATAACGCAAATCAAGTTGAAAAGAAAATCATTTTAAGTGATTATAATCTTTCGGAAAGACAACTGGATATCATCGAATTAGTGAAGAAAGGATTTACAAATAAAGAAATTGCAACTGAACTCTATATTTCTGAGAATACCGTGAAATATCATTTAAAGGTTATTTACAATACTTTGGGAATAGAAAGTCGTAATTCGTTGTAAATAAAAAATCTCGAGCAAATGCTCGAGATTTTTTTATTTATTCATTTGTTTCAATATACTTAATGTTTTTTTATCGACTTGATCTGCATAAAAAAACTTCAAAACATCTTTGATAATTTTTTCTTTCGGAACTATGAAGTTGAATAATGTCAAACTTGATTTCAGTTTCATTGCATCATTTTTTCCGAAAATTAATTGCGGAATTACGCCTTTATGTTGCATTAATAATACAGATAAAACTTCTAAATAATTTCCCCAAAGTTCTTCATCTTTCACAAAAGCTCTCGCCTCTTCTTTTGAAGAAATCGAAAATTCTAATGACGAATCACTCGAACCTAATCCAACTAATTGAGGAAACATAAAAACAATCCAATTTGTTTGCTTTTTTCCTACATGAACTTCCATCAAGATTTCATCGTATACAAAACTTTGCGCATCGTGAAATCGTTTCAAATTAAATTTATCGTGAGGATCTTTTTGTTTCAGTAAATCTCCTATTTTCATATTGTAAAGTTAAAAAAATACCTCACCAAATTGATGAGGCATTTTATTTATTTTATAAGTCGATTACATTCTTTCTGGAACACCAATTCCTAATAAACGTAACGAATTCTGAATTGTATTTGCAACCCATTGAGAAAGATATAAACGGAAGTTTTTCACATTTTCATCTTCATTTTTTAAGATTGGATTGTTTTGGTAGAATGAATTAAATAATTTCACTAATTCATACACATAATTCGCAATCAAAGCAGGGCTCATTTCTATTGCAGCTTTATCAATTGTATCTTCGAAATCGTATAGTGCACGAATAATTTCTTTTTCAGCATCATTCAATTCTATTGCATTTGCATCAAATTCTTTTGGAGATTCTTTTCTCAATAAAGACTGAATACGCGCAAAAGTATATTGAATAAATGGTCCTGTATTTCCATTAAAATCGACAGATTCTTTCGGATCGAATAAAATACGTTTCTTAGGATCTACTTTCAAAATGTAATATTTCAAAGCACCCATAGCAATTGTTTCGTACAATTCAGCTTTCTCATCATCAGACATTCCGTCTAATTTTCCTAATTCTTCAGAAATCTCTTTTGCAGTATTGTAAACTTCTTGCATCAAATCATCAGCATCTACAACTGTTCCTTCACGCGATTTCATTTTTCCGTTTGGTAAATCAACCATTCCGTAAGATAAGTGATGTAAAGCATCAGCCCAAGAATAACCTAATTTTTTCAAGATTAAGAATAAAACTTTGAAGTGATAATCTTGCTCATTTCCTACAACATACGTTAATTCTTCTAACGTTGGATTATTTTTGAAACGCTCTACAGCAGTTCCCAAATCTTGCGTAATATAAACTGAAGTTCCGTCCGAACGTAAAACTAATTTTTCGTCCAAACCTTCTGCAGTCAAATCAATCCAAACAGAACCATCTTCTCTTTTGTAGAAAACACCTTTGTTTAAACCATCTTCAACAATATCTTTTCCTAAAATATAAGTATTCGATTCGTATAAATATTCGTCAAAAGCAACACCAAGACGTTTGTACGTTTTCGCGAAACCATCATATACCCAACCGTTCATTTTTTGCCAAAGCTCAATAACTTTTGGTTCATGTGCTTCCCATTGACGCAGCATTTCTTGTGCTTCTAAGAAAATTGGCGCTTCTTTTTTCGCTTCGTCTTCCGATTTTCCTTGTGCTTCTAATTCTTTGATTTCTTGACGATAATGTTTGTCAAATTCCACATAATATTTTCCAACCAAATGGTCGCCTTTCATATTTGCAGATTCTGGCGTTTCTCCATTTCCAAATTTTTCCCAAGCAATCATCGATTTACAAATATGAATACCACGATCGTTGATAATTTGTGTTTTAATCACATTATTTCCTGCTGCTTCAATAATTTGAGAAACCGAAAATCCTAACAAATTATTACGAACATGTCCTAAATGCAAAGGTTTGTTTGTATTTGGCGATGAATATTCTACCATTACCGTTCTCGAATTTTCATCAACTTTCGTAATTCCAAAAGTTGAATTTTGAGCATTTTGAGTAAAATTTTCTAAAAATTCTACTGAGCTTAAACTCATATTCAAGAAACCTTTTACAACATTAAACGCTGTAATTTTATTATTTTCAACCAAATTTTCACCGATTTTAGTACCGATTTCTTCTGGTTTACCTTTCAAAGTTCTGATTAATGGGAAAACAACCAATGTATAATCACCTTCAAACTCTTTCCTTGTAAACTGAATTTCAACAGATTCAGGGTTAATTTGATAAACGTTTTGAATCGCTTCTAAAACATTCTGTGTGATGTATTGTTTTAAACTCATTTTATTCCTTTTTACTTAATCGAAATGCAAAAGTACGAAGTTTCAACGAATTTGAACGGATTGCACATTGAGTTTTTAAGAAGTCATCAAGAAAACTTATCTTTGCAAAATGAAAGCTACATTCGCGGATTTCGAATTAACAAAACAATTGAGTTCGGCTTTAGAAAAGTTGAATATCACAACCCCAACTCCAATTCAAGAAAAATCATTCAAACCGATTCTTTCTGGACGAGATATAATGGGAATTGCCCAAACAGGTACAGGTAAAACAATGGCTTACTTATTACCCTTGTTGAATACTTATCAATACTCTAAAACGAATCAACCAAAGATTGTTATTTTGGTTCCGACACGCGAATTAGTTGTTCAGGTTACCGATATTTTAGAGCAATTAACAGAGTTTATCAATGTTCGTGTTTTAGGAATTTATGGTGGTGTAAACATCAATACTCAAAAATTATTGGTGTATGAAGGCGTTGATATTTTGGTTGGAACACCAGGTCGTGTTTTAGATTTGGCGATAGACAATGTATTATCATTCAAAGAAATGAAAAAATTAGTAGTTGACGAATTTGACGAAATGTTGAGTTTAGGTTTTCGTCCGCAACTGATTCATTTATTTACAATGATGAGTGATAAACGTCAAAACATTTTATTCTCTGCAACGATGACTGATCAGGTTGATGATATGTTGCACGAATATTTCAAAAATCCTATTGAAATTTCGTTGGCTCGTTCGGGAACTCCTTTAGAAAAAATTTCTCAATCAGCTATTCCAGTTGAGAATTTCAATACAAAATTGAATTTAATTGTTCATCAATTAGATGATAAAGTGAAATTTGAGAAAGTTTTAATTTTCGCCAACAATAAAAAACATGCTGATTTAATCTTCAATCATTTAGATGAAATTTATCCAGATGAATTTGGTGTAATTCATTCTAATAAATCTCAAAATTATCGTTTGAGAACAATGGAAGCCTTTACCAGAGATGAATATCGAGGAATTATTACAACTGATATTATGGCTCGTGGTTTAGATATTCCTGATGTTACACATGTAATCAATTTCGAGATTCCAGATGTTCCAGAACAATATATTCACCGAATTGGACGTACAGGACGTGCGGATAAAAAAGGTGAAGCAATTTCTTATTTTTCTGAAAAAGAAATTGAGCGTTTAGATGATATCGAAGCCTTGATGGATAAAGAGATTGAAGAGATTCCTTTCCCTGAAGAGGAAGTAAAAATCAATCCAGTAAAACGTGAATTCGAGAAAGATGTTGTAAAAATGAAACAACTTACAACTGTAAAAATTGAAGAACGTGGTGCAGCATTTCACGAGAAAAAAGATAAAAATAAAAAGGTAAATTTAGGAGGTCCTACAAAACGTAAACCACCTAAATCTAAACCTAAAAACCGTGGTCAGCAAAAACAAAAAGCGAAAGCACGCAAAAAAGGAAAATAAAATGAAAGCGACCTATTGGTCGCTTTTCTTATTTTAAAATCTGTTTGAATTTAGATTTAAATTTTGCAATTTTTGGTCCAACAACTGCCGAACAATATGGCTGATCCGGATTTTCATTGTAATAACCTTGATGATAATCTTCCGCTGGCCAAAATTTATCTAAAGGCTCTATTGTTGTAACGAATTTATCTTCATACAAAGTTCCGTTATCAAACTCTTTTAACGATTCTTCCGCTTGCTTTTTTTGTTCTTCTGATGTGTAAAAAATACTCGAACGATATTGTGTACCGACATCGTTTCCTTGTCTATTTAACTGCGTTGGATTATGAATATTCCAAAAAATTTCTAATAATTCTTTGTACGAAATCACTTCATTGTCAAAAGTAATTTCAACAACTTCCGCGTGATTTGTATCTGTATCACAAACCTGACGATAAGTAGGATTTTCTACATTTCCTCCAGCAAATCCAGAGATAGCTTGTTCTACTCCATTTATCGAATTAAAAATTCCTTCCACACACCAAAAACAACCAGCTCCTAAAACTGCTACTTCCTTGCTCATGCCTTTTCTATTTTTATTTATTCAATCAAAAAAAGGTTCTAATTTATCAGAACCTTTCTACTATTTTTATACCAATTGGAAAGCGGTATCATCTTTTACATCACCAATCACAAAAGTACTGTGAGTACTACCAATTACCTTTATTGTTGTTAGTTTATTTACCATAAAATCTCTGTATTCGTCCATATTTTCGAAAGACATTTTGATAATGTAATCGTAATCACCACTTACATGATAACTCGCCTGAACTTCTTTTAAATTCACAATTTCGTTTTCGAAAATCTTGATGTTATCAGCAGAATGTTGTTGTAACTTAATATGACTAAATACCAAAAGTTCTCTGTTAATTAATCTTCTGTTTACAAGCGCAACATATTTAGAAATAATTCCAGATTTTTCTAATTTCTTGATTCTTTCATGAATTGCGGTTGACGATAAATTTAACTTATCAGATAATTCTTTGTAGGTAATTTTACTGTTTTCTTGTAGGTACATTAGTAGTTGTTGATCGAGAGTGTCAAATTTCATTTCAATTAATTTTTTTCTAAAGTAACAACATTATTTTGAATAATTATCTATACAGAGTTAAAAAATTAACCAATCAAAGAAAATATATTTGTAATTTATTTAAATACACCATTTTTATTCTATTTCTAGAATTCATAAAATATTAAACTCTATAATTTTCATATACTAATAAATGTTAAATATCTTTCTTTATTCATATTATTCATTGTATATTTGAGCTCGAAAAAAATCGAGAGGAATGATTTGACTGATTGCAACCTCATAAAACAATTGCTAAAACAGGACTTCAGTTTATCCTCCCCTCTATCATTTAAAAAAAAGTATAGAAATGTCATATTTATTTACGTCAGAATCAGTTTCTGAGGGGCATCCAGATAAAATTGCCGATCAAATTTCTGATTCAATTCTTGACCACTTTTTAGCATTTGATGCAAAAAGTAAAGTAGCTTGTGAAACTTTAGTAACGACTGGACAAGTTGTTTTAGCAGGTGAAGTAAAATCTAATTCTTACATTGATTTGCAACGTGTAGCAAGAGAAACAATTGCTGAAATTGGTTACACGAAAAGTGAATATATGTTTGATGCAAATTCTTGTGGAATTTTATCTGCAATTCACGAGCAATCTCCAGATATTAACCAAGGTGTAGACAGACAATCTGACGAAGAGCAAGGTGCTGGTGACCAAGGAATGATGTTTGGTTATGCTACAAGTGAAACTGAAAACTATATGCCTTTGGCGTTAGATTTATCGCACAGATTATTGAAAGAATTAGCGCATATCCGTAAATATGAAAAAGATTTATTGCCATATTTACGTCCTGATGCTAAATCTCAGGTAACAATTGAATATGATAATGACAACAAACCTGTTCGTATCGATACAATTGTAATTTCTACTCAACATGATGATTTCGCAAACGAAGAAGCTATGAGAGATAAAATTACAAATGACTTAGTAAGTATTTTAATTCCTCGTGTTAAAGCGCAACTACCTGTTCATTTACGCGATTTATTTACAGATAGTATTACTTACCATATCAATCCTACAGGAAAATTCGTTATTGGAGGACCTCATGGAGATACAGGTTTAACTGGTCGTAAAATTATTGTAGATACTTATGGTGGTAAAGGTGCTCACGGTGGTGGTGCTTTCTCAGGAAAAGATCCATCAAAAGTTGACCGTTCTGCTGCTTATGCTGCGCGTCATATTGCAAAAAACTTGGTTGCAGCTGGTGTTGCTGATGAAGTTTTAGTACAAGTTTCTTATGCAATTGGTGTTGCTGCTCCAGTTTCTTTATTAGTAAATACTTTCGGAACTCAAAAAGTTGAGTTAACTGAAGGAGAAATTTCTACAAAAGTTTCTGAAATCTTTGATATGAAGCCTTTCGCTATCGAGCAAAGATTAAAACTAAGAAATCCTATTTACAAAGAAACTGCATCTTACGGACACTTAGGTAGAGAACCAAAAACTGTTTCAAAACGTTTTGAATCTGCTAATGGACAAGATGTTGTTGAAGTTGAAGTTGAATTATTCACTTGGGAAAAATTAGACTTCGTAGATCAAATTAAAACAGCTTTCGGATTATAATCTGAAAATTTTAAATCATATTAAAAAATCCACTCAATATTGAGTGGATTTTTTTATGTTTAATTTTTACTAATCGAATTGACTAACCAATATCGTTTTCCTTCTTTGTAAGAAATATTGATACTATCTCTGGAAAGTACAATCAATTTTGTTGGTGTCCAACCCACATTTCGTAACGAATTGCTTCCTGTCATTTCCATTTGAATATTTTCTATTGGATCAATTTTTTGAGTTGTGATAAAATCAAATTTATATAAATTCTTAGATTGAGAAACTTGCACTACTCCACTATCTTGTACAATTCCTCCTAAAGAATCTTGAAAAATAATAAATCGTCTTTCATATTTTTCTTTATAAATAGTATTCTGGCTATCATCCTCATTATTACAAGAAAATATCATCATTAATACTGAAGCAAAACATGCAATCGTTCTCATAAAACATCATTTTATATTTAACTATTTTCAGCTCAAAATATTGTACAAAAAAAAAGACGCTCACTACTGAACGTCTTTTATATTATTATTCCTAAAAATTATCTTGTTGCATTTGCAGTCCAAGTTTTACCGTCTTTTGTGTAAAGAATTGTCAATTTAGCATTATCAATTCTAATATAAGATAATTCATCTGCTCCAACACTCACCAAAGTATTGTCACCTTTTTTCTCAAACTCAACACCGTTTAAATCTGGAATTTTATCAGAAAAAGCAAAATTATACTTTGTTCCGCTTGCAATTTTTGTTACAAACACACTACCACTTTGAGTTGATAATGAATTATTCGCGTCTTTATAACTTATACTTCCTTTGTAAGTTCCTGCAAAAAAATCGTTGTTAGCTGGATCGTCATCATCATTACAAGCTGTGAATACAAATAAGGCGAAAAATGTTACCGCCAAAAATTTCAATAGATTCTTCATGTTTTTATTTTTTTATTGGTTATAACAATCAATATTTTCAATTATAATACCATAAAATGTTAAATAAAATTGATAAAGTATTTTTTAACATTTTTAACTCTCACAAAAAATCGTATTTTTGAAGCAATATATAATACCTATAAACATGAATTTATTGCAAGGTAAAACAGCAATCGTTACAGGCGCAACTCGCGGTATTGGAAAAAGTATTGCTGAAGTTTTTGTGAAAAATGGCGCTAACGTTGCCTTTACTTATGCTTCTTCTGTAGAAAAAGCAAAAGCTTTGGAAGAAGAATTGGGACAATTCGGTAAAGTAAAAGGATATCAATCTGATGCTTCTGATTACGAAGCTGCTCAAAAATTAGTAGAAGATGTAATTGCTGAGTTTGGTCAAGTTGATATTGTAATTAATAATGCTGGAATTACGAAAGATAATTTGTTGATGAGAATGTCTGCAGAAGATTTTGAAAAAGTAATTCAAACAAACTTAAATTCGGCTTTCAACTTAACAAAAGCAGTGATCAAACCAATGATGAAACAACGTTCTGGATCTATCGTGAACATGTCTTCTATTGTTGGAATCAAAGGAAATGCTGGGCAAGCAAATTATGCAGCATCTAAAGCTGGTTTAATTGGTTTCTCTAAATCTGTTGCATTAGAATTAGGTTCTCGTAATATTCGTTGTAATGCAATTGCACCAGGTTTCATCGAAACTGAAATGACAGAAGTTTTAGACCAAAAAGTTGTTGAAGAATGGCGTAATGGAATTCCATTAAAACGTGGAGGACAACCAGAAGACGTTGCAAATGCATGTTTATTCTTAGCGTCAGATTTATCAAGTTATGTAACAGGACAAGTTTTGAGTGTAGACGGAGGTTTACATACTTAATTCTTAAAAATATCATACTTTTTGAAAGGTTTTGTTTAGTAAATTTGCTAATCAAAACCTTTTATAATTTAAGACAACTACGTTGAGAAAAATATCAAATAAATTAAATGTTCAATTGATTGCTGAAACTTTTTTGGCTTTCGGAATTGATCATATCGTATTATCGCCAGGATCTCGAAACGGAGCATTAACCATGCAATTTGCGAATGACAAACGTTTCAAAACTTATAGTGTAATCGACGAACGTTCGGCAGGATTTGTCGCTTTGGGAATGGCACAGCAAATTCAGAAACCTGTTGTTGTTTGTTGTACTTCTGGTTCGGCAACGGCAAATTATTACCCAGCAATTACGGAAGCTTTTTTTCAAAATGTTCCTGTAATCGTGCTTTCTGCAGATCGTCCCGAGCATTTGGTTGATAATTTTGATGGACAAACCATTCGCCAAAAAGATATTTTTGAGAAACATTCAGTTCATAATGTACAACTTTCCGAAAGTGAAGAAACGGATGATTTAACGCGAAATATGTTGTTGACGAAATATGCGTTGATTGATTGTATGCACAAATCTGCGCCAATTCATATCAATATGCCTTTTTCTGAGCCTTTGTACGAATCTGTAACAACACCAGATATTGAAATTGATACAATTACAATTCCTGCAAAAGATTATCCAGAAATTGATGTAATTGATTTGATGAAACGTTGGAATGCTTCGACGCGTAAAATGATTTTGGTCGGATTACATCATCCTGATGCCAAATTTGATCATTTTGTAAAACAATTGGCGCAAGATGATTCGGTTGTTGTGTTAACAGAAGTAACATCAAATATTCATGATGAACGATTTTTCAATAAAATAGATCAAGTTATTTTCCCTTATTCGGAAGAAGAATTAGAAGCGTTGAAACCTGATATTTTATTGACAATTGGGCAAAATGTCGTTTCCAAAAAGATTAAAAAATTCTTACGTGATCAAAAGCCAACGCAACATTGGCATTTAGATGAATATTGGCAACCAGACACTTTCCAAGCATTAACAGATAAAATTGAGACGAAACCTGAATTGTTTCTAGAACAATTTGTTCCGTTTGTTAATCCAAAAGAATCAGAATATTACAACACATGGAATTCGATACGAGAAGCGAATAATATCAAACACAAAAATTACATCAATATGATTCCATTTTGTGATTTGAAAGCATTTGATTCCATTATTAGAAATTATCCTGAAAATTGGCAAATTCAGTACGGAAATTCAACCATTATTCGTTACGGATTATTATTTGATCATAACAATTCGAATCCTGTTTTCTGTAATCGTGGAACAAGTGGAATTGATGGTTCTACGTCGACAGCAATTGGCGCTTGTATCGCTTCTGGTCAAAATACGGTGATGATTACGGGCGATATTTCATTTTTCTATGATTCGAATGCTTTGTGGAATGTCAATATGCCAAATAATTTCAGAATTATTTTGATTAATAATGGCGGAGGAAATATTTTCAAATTTATTCCTGGCCCATCTGAAACAGATGTTGTTGAAGATTATTTTGAAACAAAACATCATTTCACTGCCGAACATTTAGCTAAAATGTATGGTTTTGAATACCAAGTTGTTTCAAATTTAACTGATTTAGAAAATACTTTTGAAGATTTTTATGCAGAAAGTAATCGCCCGAAGATTTTAGAAATTGATACACGAAATTCTGCTAACGATGCTATTTTGAGAGGATATTTTAGTAGTTTGAAGTAAAAAATATTAAAGAGAAATCATTAGTTTGGTTTCTCTTTTTAATTCAAATAATTTTCCTAAAACATTTTCAAAAAGACACCTTCTATATAAATTCTATATAAACTAGGTTGGTATTCTCCGATTGAAATGATAACATAATACTCGGATGTTTCCTTTAAATACACATATAAATTCTCAGCGTTTCTGTAACTAGTCAAATCAACAATAAAATTATTTTTAATAATTCCTTTACAATGACTAATGATGGAAGTAAAAAGATTCTTCTCAATATTATTTTCTACAATATTTAACTCTACTAATTCTTCAAAATCAAAAGTAAAATCTAATTCATTATTTATTTTAAAATTGTGTTTACCATAAATAAAAATGCAATCAGAAGATTGAATTAGAAGCATTTTACTCATTATTTGCTTTATATCTTTATTCATTGAATAAAAATTAAATTATCTCAATTTTCTCTCCTAAAAACTTTGGTTGAACACCAAAAAAGCTATCAATAAAAACTTTCGTTCGAGCAAAATACTCGCGGATATTTGTTTTTAATCCAGCATGTTTATTGACATCTTTTGCACTGTAACCATACGCATTAATTCCGTTTTGACGTGCAATATAAACTGCTCGTTGATTGTGAAACTCTTGGGAAACTACAATAAATTCATTCTGACTAAAAATTTCCTTTGCACGAATCATAGAATCTAATGTTCTAAAACCTGCATAATCCAAATAAATCACATTTTCTGGAACTCCATTTTTTATTAAGGCTTGTTTCATTGCTTCAGGTTCGTTGTAGTTTTTTCGACCATGATCTCCACTCAAAATAAAGTACGTTACTTTTCCTGATTGATACAATTCTGTTGCAGCTTCTATACGATACGTAAAGTAATAATTTTGATAACCACTCACCAAATTTGGCGCTGTTCCCAATACAATCGCAACTTTGGTTTTAGGTAAAATCTCTAATTTATCTGTGACAAATTCTTCCGTTGAGTTTTCTATTTTATAATTTGCAAAAGCTGTGAACAAAAGACTTCCAATTCCTAAAATAAGTAAAGTATAAAAAGATTTTTTCAGAAACTTTTTGGTTTTGATTTTCATAGTTGGTTCAAGATTATTTCTTGTGTTAAAAATACAATATATTCTTCAGTTTTATAATGATTTAAGAACTCCTATCCGATAATAAATATTTAAAATCAAAATTTCATTAAAAAAATCTATCTTACTATATTGCGTATTATTTTTTCAAAATACAACTATGAGAACAAGATTATTTTTTCTAGCCACCACTCTATTTACAGTTTCAACTCTATCAGCACAAAAATTCGAAATTGATACCTTACAATATCAGGGAAGTGATAAAAACATTATCAACCTTGTTGTTTTAGCAGATGGTTATACAAAAGACGAATTAAAATATTATAAAGAAGATGCAAAACGATTTACAGACTATTTTTTCAAAACGGAACCATTAAGTCAATATATCAATTATTTTAATGTATTTGTTATAAATAGTATTTCTGAGGAATCTGGTGCAATTCACCCATATTCTACCAAAGAATGTCCCACAGAAAAAGTAGATTGGGATCAGTTACCTGAACGTTATAATAAATTTGTAAAGAAATATGAAGTTCCGAAAACTAATCCAAATACAATTTTCGGAAGTAGTTTTGATATTTCTGGAATTCATCGTTTAGTTGTTCCAACGAAAAATGAAAAGGTATTACAAGTTCTGAAAGATAATATTCCCAATTATAGTCAAGTTGTAATTCTTGTTAATTCTCCTTTTTATGGTGGTTCTGGAGGAGAATTTGCGACGACAACAGTTAATTTTAAAAGTAATGATATCGCTGTTCACGAAATTGGACATTCGTTTGCAAAATTATCAGACGAATATTGGTCTGGTCCGTTGTATACGGTTCCTGGTCCAAATAAAACACAGAATATACAAGATGTTCCTTGGAAAAATTGGATTGGGACAAATGGAATTGGAATTTATGCATATGGCGAAAAAGATGCAAGAGCACAATGGTTTCGTCCGCACGAATTCTGTAAAATGCAATATTTAATCGCGCCTTTTTGTAATGTTTGTCAAGAAGAATTTATTGAAGTAAT
This sequence comes from Empedobacter sp. GD03865, assembly GCF_029840775.1. Lineage (NCBI taxonomy): Bacteria > Pseudomonadati > Bacteroidota > Flavobacteriia > Flavobacteriales > Weeksellaceae > Empedobacter > Empedobacter sp. GD03865. The sequence continues at coordinate 56,671 of NZ_JAOCDF010000013.1, read as the reverse complement.
TCATCAAAAAACAAATCCAATTATTTCTACAAAACCCGCTGTTGATACTCCTGTTAACACAGAAAACATGAATGCTTTTACACTTAATTTAGTAAAAACAGTTCCAAATACGTTGAAAATAAAATGGATTTTGAATAATAAATTGATTGCAGAAAATTTAGATTCTATTCATTTAAATAAAGGTCAGTTCAACTTAGAAAAAAATATTTTAAGAGCAGAAGTAACGGATACAACGCAATTAGTAAGAAAAGAAAATCATGCGAATCATATGTACACAACGCAATGGGAAATTTCAAAACCTAATAATGTGAATTTAACTCCACCAATTTTGACATGGGGCGAAAATCAAGAAAGTTGTTACAATGGACATCAGGCTTTAACGGTAAAAAATCCAGAAGCTGAGATTGAATATTTTTGGTATGATGAGCCAAATTCTATACAACCATTTGCAAAAGGAAATAATATTATTAGTCCAACTATTACTGAGAATAAGACTTTTTACATAGAAAGTAATTGGAATAACAAAAAATCTGAACGAAAAGCGATCCAAATTACTGTTTTAGAAAAAATTAATCTTTCTGAAAAAGTTAGTATCAAACAAAATAAAAAAGACGGAACGATTATACTTACTTTAAAAAATACTGACGATAAGAAATATAAATTCGAATGGTTGGATGAAGATGGAAATAGAATCTATAATTTCGATCCAAAAGAGAATAAAACGGTTTATAAAGGGAGTGATTCATCATCTATCACAATCAAAAATGAATTCTTAGGTTCTACCCAATTTTTGTCAAGAAAATAGATAAAGAAACGACATGTTCTAGTGAAAAAGTTACAATAAAATTGTAATAAAAAAAGCGACCAAAAGGTCGCTTTTTTTATCTATATTTCAGAATAATTATTCTTTAATACGTTCTACATAAGAACCATCTTCTGTGTTGATTTTTACTTTATCACCTTCGTTGATGAATAAAGGAACACGGATTTCAGCACCAGTTTCTGTCGTTGCAGGTTTTGTAGCATTTGTAGCTGTATCACCTTTAAGACCTGGCTCTGTGTATGTAATTTCCATTACAACTGTAGTTGGTAACTCAGCTGCTAAAGCTGTTTCATCAGAAGCACGGAACAAGATTTTTACTTCGTCACCAGCTTTCATAAATTGTGAATTATCAATCAAATCTTTGTTTAAATAAACTTGAGAGAAATCATCATTATTCATGAAGTGGAAACCATTATCATCTTCATATAAATATTGGTAGTTACGTGTTTCTACACGAACTTCTTCAATTTTATGACCAGCAGAGAATGTATTGTCTAATACTTTTCCGTTAGTTAATGATTTTAATTTTGTACGAACGAAAGCAGGTCCTTTACCTGGTTTTACGTGTAAAAATTCGATAATTTTATACGTATCATTATTAAAAATAATACATAAACCTTTTCTGATATCAGAAGTTGTTGCCATTTATTCTATTGTTATTTTATTAAACTCCCGAGCTATATCCTTTCATAATTCCACGATCACTTGTATCGATAAAATCAAGGATCACTTCACGATAATGTGAATCTGGGAATTTTTCTAAGATTTGTTCTACAGCCTGAGATACGTTATTTTTTTGTTGATATAAAATTCTGTAAATACCTTGAATTTCGAAGATTTCTTCTGATGTAAAACCTTTTCTTCTCAATCCAATTGCATTAACTCCCGCATAAGCAACAGGATTTTTTGCAGCTTTAACATACGGAGGAACATCTTTACGAATTTGTGTCGCACCAGCTACAAAAGCATGTTCTCCAATTTTTGTAAATTGATGAACTGCACTATAACCACCAATAAAAGCGAAATCTCCAACTTCTATATGTCCTGCTAAACCAACCGCATTTACGATTACGACATTATTTCCTACAACACAATCGTGCGCGATATGTGCAGTTGCCATAATCAAACAATTGTCACCAATTTTAGTATAACCTAATGCATTAGTTCCTTTGTTTACAGTAACGCATTCACGAATTGTTGTATTGTCACCAATATATGTTAAAGTTTTTTCACCTTCGTACTTCAAATCTTGAGGCTCACCAGAAATTACCGTACCTGGATAAATTTTACAATTTTTTCCAATACGTGCTCCTGACATAATTGTTACATTAGGACCAATCCATGTTCCATCACCAATTTCTACATCTTCGTAAACAGAAGAGAAAGGGCTGATTGTAACATTTTCACCTATTATTGCAGTTGGATGAACATATGCCATCGGATGATTCATAACTTCCATTTCTTTAATTATTCTTTTGTAATAACTGCCATCATTTCTGCTTCCACAGCAATTTGATTGTTTACATATCCAATTCCTTGCATATGAACAATTCCTCTTCTAATTGGTTCAACCAACTCTAATTTAAACACCAATGTATCACCTGGAATAATTTTGCGTTTAAATTTAGCACTTTCAATTTTCATGAAATAAGTTGAATAATCTTGAGGATTTTCTAATTCTCCTAAAATCAATAACCCTCCTAATTGTGCCATTGCTTCAATTTGCAATACACCTGGCATAACAGGTTCTTTAGGAAAATGTCCAACAAAGAAAGGCTCGTTCATCGTTACATTTTTCACGCCGATTAAACCTGTTGCACTTTTAGAAATTACCTTGTCAATCAATAAGAATGGTGGACGATGTGGTAATAACTTCATGATATCATTAATATCATAAACTGGTTCTGCTGTCAAATCAAATTCTGGCACTTTGTTACGTTGCGCTAATTTAATTTGTTTGCTTAATTTCTTAGCAAAATTTGTATTGGTATGATGTCCAGGCTTTGTTGCAATAATTTTAGCCTTCAATTTTTTACCTACTAAAGCCAAATCTCCCACAACATCTAATAATTTGTGACGTGCAGCTTCATTTGGATAGTGTAAAGTCAAGTGATCCAAGATTCCATTCGGACGAATAGAAACATCATCTCTATTGAACGCTTTACATAATTTTTCTTTTGTTTCTGGCGTAATTTCTTTGTCAACATAAACAATTGCATTGTCTAAATCTCCACCTTTTACTAAACCAGCTTCCAACAATTGCTCTAACTCATGTAAGAAACAAAATGTTCTTGCTTGAGAGATATCTTGTTTGAAGTTTTTGATAGATGTTAAAGTTGCATTCTGAGTTCCCAAAACTTTCGTTCCGAAATCTACCATTGCTGTAACTTGGTATTCATCTGCAGGAATCGCCGTGATTTCTGATCCTGTTTCTGGATCTACATACGTTACAATTTCTTTAATTCTATAATATTCTCTGTCTTTATCTTGCTCTACAATTCCAGCAGATTCTATTGCTTCTACGAAAAAACGAGAAGAACCGTCCATAATTGGTGGTTCCGCATTGTCAATTTCAATGTAACAATTATCAATATCCATACCTACCAAAGCCGCTAAAACGTGCTCTGTTGTATGTACTTTAACTCCTTTCTTCTCTAAAGTTGTTCCTCGAGCTGTGCTCACAACATATTGTGCATCAGCTTCTACTTGAGGTTGACCTTCTAAATCTGTTCTAACAAATACAAATCCTGTATCTGGTTCGGCTGGTTTAAATGTTAAGGTAACAAATTTACCTGTATGCAAGCCAACACCTTTTAGAACGGCTTCATTCGCTAAAGTTTTTTGTTTATCAGACATTAACTTTTACTTTTGTTTGTTCTCTTTTTCTAATTTATCGATTCGTTTCACAATTTCTGGAAACTTTCTAAAATGTACATATGATTTTCTAAAGCTTGACGCTTCCATTGCTGGCGAACCATACAATTGCGTTTTGCTTTCTACATCACCATTAATACCACTCTGAGCTTGTACTTGTACAAAATCTCCGATTGTCAAATGACCTGCGATACCAACTTGACCTCCAATCATACAATTGCGTCCAATTTTTGTAGAACCTGCTACTCCACTTTGCGAAGCAATAACAGTATTCTCACCAATTTGAACGTTATGAGCAATTTGAATTTGGTTATCTAATTTTACTCCTTTACGAATAATTGTAGATCCCATTGTTGCTCTATCTATTGTTGATCCTGCTCCAATTTCGACATTATCTTCGATCAAAACATTTCCTATTTGAGGAATTTTTTCGAAAGAACCATCTGGATTTGGCGCAAAACCGAAACCATCAGCACCAATCACAACATTAGAATGAATGATACAATTTTGACCAATTTCACACTCTTCATACACTTGTACGCCTGAATGTAAAACGGTATTATCACCAATCTTAGCATGATCGCCAATCGTTACATTTGGATATATTTTTACATTATTCCCAATCGAAACATTAGCTCCAATATAAGAAAAACTTCCAACATATACATTATCTCCTAGTTGCGCAGTAGAATTTACTTTCGTATATTCTTCTATTCCAACTTTATTATTTTTTATCGTATTGTAATACTGCAATAACTGTGTAAAAGCTTGATAAGCATCTTCAACCACAATCAATGTAGACGAAATAGAATCTGTTGCCACAAAATCCTTACTCACAATCACAATAGAAGCGTTTGTTGTATAGATAAAATGCTCGTATTTCGGATTAGCCAAAAACGAAATCGAACCTTCTTTTCCTTCCTCTATCTTCGATAATGTGGAAACCTCTACATTTGCATCACCTGTTACGGTTCCTTGCAATAATTGCGCAATCTCTGCAGCTTTAAATTTCATAGTCTGCAAAACTAATAATTATTCTTAAATTTATAAAATGATTATTTAAGTTATTTAACTTTTTTGTCAAATTCTTCAAATCGATATTTAAACGCTATGGTAATGATATTTTGTAATTTCTTGTTGCAAAAATTGCGTTAACAAACTTTTTTCTGAACTCGAAATTTCTTTTACCTCACCATTTTTATATAAAACCTTTATTGGACTTTTTGATTTTTCGTACGGAACAATTTTTATCGTTGTTTGTTCCACAAAATAACTTGCATCATCAATTCCTAAAGCATTTTCTACTCTATTTTTTTCAACCAAAATTTCTTCTTCGGATAATTTTGTATCCATCAAATATGATTTTGGTAATGTACGCTGAATGATATTTTTTGATAATTTACTCAAAATTAAATCATCATGAAACTGCCATTCTTTTATCGCTGATAAAACATCCGAGTCGTCCAAACGTGTGAAAATTTCTAAACCTTCTTTCGATAAACTTCCAACTTCATTTTCTTCTAAAAAGTATTTAAAAGCAAACGTTGCAAAAAGATTTTCTCCCGTTTTTGTCAATTCTTTCGCTCTTCTCAAAACGCTAATCAAAAAATTCTCTGCTGTAAACGATTTCTTATGCATATACACTTGCATGTACATAAACATACGCGCCATCAAAAATTTCTCGACCGACGAAATTCCCTTTGCTTCTATCACCAACTCATCATTCGAGACATTCATCATTGAGATAATTCGTTCCGGATTGATATTTCCTTCTACCACTCCTGTGTAAAAACTATCGCGCTTCAAATAATCCATGCGATCGCAATCCAACTGACTCGAAACTAATTGTGACAAGAACTTTTTCGGATAATTTCCTTTAAAAATTTGAATAGCTAGAGCTAATCGATTATCAAAAATTTGATTCAATTCTTCCATCAAACGAAGCGAAACTTCTTCGTGATGCGAACCATTAATTATAGAATGTTCAAGAGAATGAGAAAAAGGTCCGTGTCCCAAATCATGCAATAAAATCGCGATTAAAGCTCCATTTTCTTCTTCTGGAGTAATGTCGACGTTTTTTCTTTTGAGAATATTTAAGGCTTTTTGCATCAAATGCATACAACCTAAAGCGTGATGAAAACGAGAATGTCTCGCTCCTGGATAAACCATTTCTGTTAATCCAGTTTGCGTAATTCTACGAAGTCGCTGAAAATATGGATGTTGAATAATCTGATAAATAAGCTCGTTTGGAATCGTAATAAATCCATGAACTGGATCATTTACTATCTTCAACTTATTATTGTTTAATGGATTCAAACGTACTGTTTTGTCGGCAAAGATAAGAATTTTTACTCATTCAGAACGTTACTTTTTTGATTAAGAATGGTTTTTATAAAATATTTTAGATAAAAATCATTTTTGGAATTATTTATGCTAAATAATCATCGCAAATTTTGGGAAAACTACAATTTTGTTTAACATACAATTTTGATTTTAACATTTCCGTAATCGCTATATTTGGAATAATTCTAAAAGTAGAAATCAATATAAAAAATAAAAATATAACAAATGGCTATAAAAATTTTATGGATTGATGATGAAATCGATTTATTGAAACCACACCAGCTTTTTTTAGAGAAGAAAGGATACGATACAACAATGATAAATAATGCGACTGATGCATTAGAAGAAATAGAAAAAGAGAGCTTTGCAGCGGTTTTAATCGACGAAAATATGCCCGGTTTGAGCGGATTGGAAGCTTTACCAAAAATTAAAGAATTGCGTCCAAATCTTCCTGCTATTATGGTCACAAAAAGTGAAGAAGAGCATATCATGGAAGATGCAATTGGTTCACATATAGCAGATTATTTGATTAAACCAGTTAATCCAAATCAAATTTTATTGAGTTTGAAAAAGATTTTGGATGCATCTAAAATTATTTCAGAAAAAACAGTTATCAATTATCAACAGGAATTCAGAAATATCACAATGGATATGATGAATGCGCGCGATTATGAGGATTGGCAAGAAATTTATAAAAAATTAGTTTTTTGGGAACTTGAACTTGAAAATATCGAAGATACAGCACTTTCTCAAATCATCGAAAATCAAAAAAGTGAAGCAAATGCAGCTTTCTTCAAATTTATAGAACGTAATTACGAAGATTGGTTGCACGACGACGAAGATCGTCCCGTTTTATCACATACAATTTTCAATCAATTGGTTCGACCTCATCTTGGAAAAGATAAAAATGTTTTATTGATTATGGTGGATAATTTACGCTACGATCAATGGAAAGTTATTGAGCCAATTTTCAATCGTTATTATAATTCAGAAGCCGAAAATTTATATTATAGTATTTTACCTTCGGCAACGCAATATGCTAGAAATGCGTTCTTTTCGGGTTTAATGCCGTTGGAAATTGAGAAAAAATATCCTGAATATTGGTTGAATGATACCGATGAAGGAAATAAAAATATGTACGAAAAAGAATTGTTAGGAGAACAATTAAAACGTCTTGGTTTTGGCGATTTATCGTATAATTATTTTAAAATTTTAAATTCTGATTTCGAGAAAAAAATTGCAGATGATTTTAATAATTACAAAAAGAATAATTTGAATGTAATTGTCTATAACTTTATCGATATTCTTTCGCATGCGAAAACAGACAACAAAATTGTTGGAGAAATTATTCGTGATGATAAAACGTATCGTTCGATCACAAAACATTGGTTTGAAAATTCATATTTAATGGAAATTGTGAAAAAAGCGGCGCAAGAAAAAATGAAAATTATTGTAACAACCGATCACGGAACAATTTACGTAAAAGAGCCTACGAAGGTAATTGGCGACAAAGAAGCTAGTACAAATTTGCGTTATAAATTGGGGAAACAATTGCAATACGATCCGAAAGATGTTTTGGCGGTTGAGCAACCAGAAAAATTCCTTTTACCTAAGGTTAATGTTACGTCAAAGTATATCTTTGCAAAAGAAAATTTATTTTTAACGTATCCAAAAAATTACAATCATTTCGTTAATTATTACAAAAACACTTACCAACATGGTGGAATTTCGTTGGAGGAAATAATTATCCCAATGGTTGTTTTAACACCAAAAAATTAAATGGAATTTATCATCAATAATTTAGACGAATTACCAGAAGTTGCTCAAAAAATAATCGATCAACTTCAGTATAAATTAATCACTTTCGAAGGAGAAATGGGAGCTGGAAAAACAACTTTTATCAAAGAGTTTGTAAAAGCTTTGGGAACAAATGATGAAGTTTCGAGTCCTACTTTTTCGATTGTTAATGAATATGAAACAGATAAAGGAAAAGTTTATCATTTCGATTTTTATCGTCTAAATCACGAAGATGAAGCCTTAGATTTTGGGATTGAAGAATATTTATATTCTAATCAATATTGTTTAATGGAATGGCCAAATAAAATTGCTAACTTTATACCAGATGAGCACCACACAATTACATTGGAAAATGTAGATGGCGTTCGTCATTTAAATTTTAGCTAATACTATATGGACGGAAAAAATATTTTCACGCCTTTTTCTCAGGAAGATCTTATTCCTCAACCCGAGCGTTTAGAGATTCCTCACAAGAAAGAACGCTTTGATATTGGAATTCCAAAAGAAACAAATAATCAAGAAAAAAGAATTTGTCTTTCTCCTGATGCAGTCGAAATTTTAGTCAATAATGGACATCAAGTTACGATAGAAACTGGAGCAGGAGAAGGTGCAAATTATTCAGATAAAGAATATTCGGAAGCTGGTGCGCAAATTTCTTACAATACGCAAGCTGTTTTCGAGAAACCTATTATTCTAAAAGTTGGTCCACTTACTTTAGATGAAATTGACTGGGTAAAACCAAATGCTTTGATTATTTCATCTGTCCCTACAAATACTTTAAGACGCGAATATTTTCAGAAATTAATTACAAAACGTGTGAATGCGGTTGGATTTGAATTTATTCGTGATGAACAAAATCATTTACCAGTTGTTCGATTGTTAAGTGAAATTGCTGGAACAACAGCAATTTTGGTCGCAAGTGAATTGATGTCTTCTACAAACGGAGGAAACGGAGTTTTGATGGGCGGCGTAACAGGTGTTCGACCAACAGAAGTTGTGATTCTTGGAGCTGGAACGGTTGCAGAAAATGCGACAAGAACAGCTTTAGGTTTAGGTGCTTCGGTTCGTGTTTTTGATAATTCATTAACAAGATTAAGACGATTACAGCAAAATATCGGACAACGAGTTTCTACTTCTACATTAGATCCAAAAGAATTAGGAAAAGCTTTGCGACGTTGTGATTTAGCAATCGGTGCACTTCGCGGAGAAACACGTACACCTTGTGTTGTAACTGAGATGATGGTGCAAAATATGAAAGCTGGAGCTGTGATTATTGATGTAAGTATTGATCAAGGAGGATGCTTCGAAACATCTGAATTAACAACTCATGATCACCCTATCATTATTAAGAATGATATAATTCATTATGCGGTTTCTAACATCACTTCTCGCGTCGCACGCACCTCTACCAAAGCGTTGAGCAATTATTTCTTGTCGTATTTATTCCAAATTTCAGAAGAATCTGGTTTTGCGAATGTGGTACAATCGGATAAAACTATAAGAAATGGCGTATATTTGTACAAAGGAAGAATTGTAAAAAAGAACTTATGTGATTGGTTTGATTTACCATTTCACGACATTAATTTATTGATTATATGACGTTTACGCAAAGATTTATGAAGTATTTGATGGGAGTTGGAATTGGGTTAGTTTTCATCGCTATGGCGTTTGGACCTCGTGCTTTCTCATGTAATTACTTTCCAAATGCAAGAGTTTTGGATGAAGCTTTTTCAAAAAGATTAGCTATTTCACCAGAAGCTCAAGCATTTTTAAAAGCAGAAAATTTAGATTCTACATTCTTGAAAAAAGAATTATTCAAAAGAAGTAAAGTTGATTTTGATCACTCGAAAAAAGATCAAGTTCCTTGTAGAGAATATTTGGCAAACTATAAAAGCAAAGACAATACGAAAGATTATGATTTTGTATTAGAAATTTGCAAAGAAGATTCGAAATTAGTTTCCATCAAAAAGAAATAAAACAAAAAAACCACTTCAATTGAAGTGGTTTTTTGTTTTATAATTAATTTATAAATTTCAAAATTGCTAAAACAATTACGAAGATTAATATTGCGACAATAATTACATCTTTAAATTGCACTTTTTTAGTTCCGAACTCTACATTTCGGTTTAAACTTTTTCTTTTTTTATTGGATTGCATAGGTTGATATTTGACTGCAAATTTATTAAATATTATCAAATATCAAACCTTTATTTTATTCTAAAATATTTAATTTACAATAAGATATCTTAAATCCCAATTTCTATCTGAAAACGCGCGTACCAGTTGTTTTTCTTTTCTAAATTATAGAATTTTTGTTGTTCATACGTAAATTCTGCTTGTAATTTGAAAGCATGTTCCCAAATATATTTTGTCAAACCTAATGTGTATTGATTTGTATTCGGTGTAAACTCAAAAATTTCTTTATCTACTGTTTGAGTTGAATAACGTCCTATCACCTCCCAGTGTTTCGGGAATGTGTATGAACCTTGAAAATCCATTCCTTCTCCATTATAGATATAATTAAAATCAGAAATATCTGTAGGGTTATAAAATAACACATTATCAGAATTACGATTCATATAAGAATACATCAAATTCCATCCACGATATTTTAACATCGCATCCAAAAACAATGATTTTATATTAGCTGTTCCTCCACCTACAATATCATCTCCTAACATTCCTGCTGTTCTATGTGCTCTATCATTGTAACTATAAGCTCCCGAAATCATCAATTTTGGTGTTTGTTCGTGAACTAAATCACCTTCATAATTACTTCCACCTTTTGTAAATTCTCCAAGTGGAAACAACTCAACTTTTCCTGTATAAGCTAAACCAGTATCCTTAAAACTTGTCCAATTTCGCCCTTCACCAGTAGAAATAGCTCCTCTCAAAATATAAGAGAATTTTTCTTGATTTCTTTTATTGTATAAGACTTGAAATCCAAAATCGCGATCGATATTAAAATCTGCATTATTGATAGATCGATCCGTTAATTGTAATGCTCCAGAAGAATTAACACGTTGTCTATTTCCTGGAAGTTTTGTTTGACCAAATCCTAAACTCCAATGTTTATTTGGGTAATAGAAAATCATCGCATCACGAATAATATTTGTATTCTTACCCTCTTCTGCTTTTCCTACATCACCTGCTGCAAAAGATAATTGCATCGAATAACCAAATTTTGGATCTCCGATATATCCATCAAAACGCAATCTTAAACGACGAATTTGTCCATCAATATTATCTTCTTCTCCATCATTATGATTATAACTAATGCGATTTTGCATGCGAAATCTAATGTTGACCTGATAAAGACTATCTGGAGAAGTAATTCCCAATCCGTTACCATAGCTATAATAGGGCGACATCATATTCTTAAAATCCTGTACAGTTTTCTTTTTAGATTCTGTAGAATCTTTTACTTGCGCATACGAACTGATTGAAAATACAATAAGTATTAATGTTAAAACTTGCCTCATGTTTATTTGTTTCTTGATTCGTGTGCAAAAATGCAGTTAATAAAATTAAATAATTGTAAAGCGTAAATTAAATTAACGTTAACAATGACTCGAAGTTACGTATTCGATGATTGTCATCAATTTCTATGATTTCGATTTGTTGAGGAAAAATATTTTGTTGAATTTCAAAGAAAGTTTTTAGTTTCTCAAAATCCAAAACTTCGTCATGTACAGAAAGAAAAACCGTTGTATTTTCGAAACGATTCATATCGACTAAATATTGCGAAAGATTTTCTGGAAAATTATTTTCGACTTTCATCGACACATCAACCAAAGGATTTAACAAAATCAATTCGCTCGATTTTCCATTTTCCTTTAATTTTTGTTGCAATTGCCAACCAAAATTCCCTCCAGTAGAACTTCCTATAATCGCCAAATCATTTACCAAACCTTTTAAATGTTCGTAAGCTTCAAATAAAATAGTCGCAATATTATCCTCCGTTTTCCATTCAATACAAATCGCTGAAGGATAATTTTTTAGAATAGTTTTGAATTTAGTTGAATTTGCCGAACTATTTAGTCCATGGATATAAACAATTTGTCGATTATTTGTATTCATATTCAGTGCAATTAAACCTTTAAATTAAACTTTTTCAATAAGTTAATTATACATGAAATGTAAATTTAACAATATAATTGTGTTGTAAGAAATTCTTTTGACAAAAAAAGCGACCAAATTGGTCGCTTTTAAATATTTACTATAATTATTTCTCTAGATCAAAGCCCCAATCAATACCTTTATTAATTGCAGGAACACCTTCTGTCATCCATTTCGGAGCAGGTTTATCTTTCAGATAATGATCAAAAAATTGAACTTGTCGTTGTTGAATATCATTTTTATTCGCACGTTTTATCAAGTTATGATCATCTCCGTTATAATTTAACATCCAAACTGGTTTTCCTAAACGACGCAATGCCATAAACATTTCAATTCCTTGATACCAAGGAACAGCACCGTCTTCGTCGTTATGCATGATTACAACTGGCGTCGTAACTTTTGGCATATTAAACAAAGGCGAATTTTCGATATATAATTCCGGCGCTTCCCACAAGGTTTTACCGATTCTACTTTGCGTTTGTTCGTACTGAAATTGACGACTCATACCCGTTCCCCAACGAATTCCACCATAAGCAGAAGTCATATTAACAACAGGCGCACCCGTCCAAGCAGCAGCATACATATTGGTTGCAGTGATCAAATGTGCAACTTGGTAACCTCCCCAACTTTGTCCTTGTATAGCGATTTTACTTCCATTTACCCACGTATTTTTCTTCAACGCTTCTACTCCAGAATTGATATAATCTTCGGCAGATTTACCAGGATGACCAATTGTATATGAAATATCTGGTGTAAACACAATGTAATCGTTACTTACAAAATATGTGTGATTAATACGAGAAGGCGTTGGCGCAGGCGCTTGATAACGATTCAAATTATCCGAAAGTTTTTCGTAGAAGTAAACAATCATCGGATATTTTTTATTTGGATCAAAATTCTCTGGTTTATACACAACTCCTGTCGCATCTTTACCCGAATATGTTTTCCACGTTACCAACTCACCATTCCCCCATAAATAATCTTTTTGTTGCGGATTGATTGCAGATATCTTTTTCTCATCTATAAAATTTGTTGAAACATAAACATCAGGCGAATTTCGGAACGATTCTTTTGTATAAATAAATTCGTTGGCATTCAACGCTTTCTTCATTTTTTGCGTTCCCCAAGTATTCGACATGACAACTTCTTCAGGATTTTTTGCTTTCGAAATGATTGTTTGATAAACCCCTGATTGTTTATTCTGATTATTAAAAGCACCTAAATAAACTAAATTATCACGGTTAAGTGTTTTAATATCATCATTTAATTGATTGATATCAAACGTAATATTATGTTTACGACCAAAACCATTTGTCATATTTTCAGGACGACGATTTCCAACCAAATCAAACTCCCAAATATCATAACGATCTTTGATTAAAACCGTTTCATCATTATCCGTAAAATAAGCAACACCGTATTCTTGCGCTAAAGTTGGCGAATCATTTTCTTCGTCATAGAATTTCACTTTTAGCTTTTTATTCAGAACTTTTTTTTCCTTTGTTTCGATATTATAGCTCGACCACAAACCATTTTCGGCATTATAAAAAACAGCAAATTTTCCGTTCGGCGACATCTCTACTCTTCCAGCCAAAGCTTTTGCAAATAACTCGCGTTGTCCCGTTTTCGTATTAATGATATAATAATCTTTACGACCTGTTACATCCCAATTAGAGCTTAATCGATAGGCATTATCAGAAGTTCCTAAAGCAAAGTTTGAATTTCCTTCGTTCAAAATTTCGACTTGATTCATATCCAAATCCGCTAATTGTGTCACTTTTACAGGATTCGATAAATCAATCACTGATAAATACGAACGCTTTTTTTCACGCTCAAGATTCTTTAATTGTTGTGGTTGAATAAAATCATCTTTGTAACTCCAAACATCCACTTTTGCATAATCATCAGCGATTAAAGTTGTGTCTTTTTCTGCTAATTTAGGCATCAAACCAATGAACAAAGAATTTCCATCTTTACTAAATTTTGGTTGACGATTTTCTGAAACTTGCCAATCTTTTTTCAATCCTAACAATTCAGATTTCTTGATTTGTTGCGGATTATTTGTTGTAGAATAATATAAATAATATGTTTTATTTTCCTTTTTCTCTTCGTCAGAAGTTCCAACAAAAGCGACTTTATTTGCTAATTCATCAAACGCAAATTGTTTAAAATCACCAATTGTATCTACCAATTGTTTTTGAACAAACGTTGCTGTATTCACTAAGAAAACACCATATTTAGTTTTATCTAAACTATCTTTTTTCTCTTGTTTAGTCGAAAAAATTAATTGCTTACCATTCTCGCTAAACTCATAATTCATCACATTTTTGAATGATTTTCTCTGACCTGAAATCAAATTTCTCAACACCAATTCTAACGGCGTATCTTTCTTATCTTTTCCAGCTGATTTTGCAACTTTATCCTTCGTTTTTGTAGAATCTGACTTGTCTTTTTTATCATTCTTCGTTTCTTCTTTTTCTAATAAATAAGCTAAAAGAGAACCTCCTTTTTTCGGTGTTTTGAATGATTTTATATTCGGTAATTTCTCAACTTGATTTGTTGCTAGATTTAATATTCCAATTGAATCTTTAGCAATTTCGTGTTCTTTCTTTTTCTTAATTCGAACCAATTTCAAATCTTTATAAAAAGGTCGAATTTTAAAAACGGCAAATTTAGAATCTGCTGTAAAAACACTTTGTTCACCACGATGAAAACTTAGATTTTTATCCGTTTTCAAACCAAAAAAGTTCAATGTATTATCACTTTCTTGTGCATTAACTTGATAAGCAACCCACGAACCATTGTTCGATAATTCTTTCATTCCGATTGATTGCCATTCATCAAAAACAGTCAAATCTAATGGTTTCTTTTGCGCATCAACATTTGTTGCCAATAAAGCGATTGCCGCAGCATACATTGCTTTTTTTGTCATCAGTTGAGTCGCATAATTTTTAAATATTTTAGTAGATAATTTCGATTTCATTCTAACTAATTTTATGCGTTAATTTTTAAAGAAGTGTGAAAATACTAAAGTTTTTAGAAACTATGAGGATATTTTAGTTTAATAATACTTTCAGTTGTATTTTTGTTAAAATTCTTTTTATGAAAAAATATCTATTAAGTATTGGATTTGGAATTTCGATGATTGCATCAGCACAAAATATTCAGATTGTTCCACTTGGTGTTTATGGTGGTAGCAACGAAAGCAATCTTTCTTCTTATTTGATTGGTGAAGAAACGACAAATAGCTATTTAGCATTGGATGCTGGGACAATTCTTTCTGGAATCAATAAAGCAATAGAGAAAGGTACTTTTGAAGAACAAAATAGTAAAATTCTTAAAAACTATATCAAAGGATATTTTATTTCGCATGGACATTTGGATCATCTTTCTGGGATGATTATTAATTCTCCAGAAGACACAAACAAACCTATTTATGGTATTTCTGAAACAATTTCAGTTTTAAAAAATAAATATTTTACTAATGATGCTTGGGCAAATTTTGCCAATGAAGGCGAATCGCCAATTTTGAATAAATATTACTACAAATACGCCGAAATAGGGACACCTTTCACCATAGAAGGAACTAATTTTACAGGAACAATTTACGAATTGAGTCATGTAAATCCTTTGAAAAGTTCGGCAATATTAGTAGAAAATGGCTCAAATGCAGTTTTATATTTTGGTGATACTGGATCTGATCGTATCGAAAAAACTAAAAATTTAGCAACTATTTGGAAAGCAATTGCGCCTAAAATCAAATCAGGTAAACTAAAAACAATGATGTTAGAAGTTTCTTTTCCGAATTCTCAACCCGAAAAATTATTATTTGGACATTTAACGCCAAAATTGATGAACGAAGAATTAGGAGAATTAGCGAAAGAAGTTGGAAAAAGTAAGTTGAAAGGTTTTACAATCATCGTTACTCATATCAAACCAAAAGATGATTATGAGCAAAAAATTAAAGACGAATTGTTAAAAGACAATCCATATAACATCAATTATATTTTCCCTCAACAAGGTGAAAGAATAATTCTAAAATAAATAATAATTACGAATTTATCATTTAAAGACAAGATAATTTTTAACCATTTTATTTTAGTCGGTCAATTTTTATCATTTTGATAAATTAGCGCTATTGATTTTTCATTAATTCGTGTGGCTATTCTACATTTGAATAAACCATAAGAAAAAATGACCGCGCAAATAGGAGAAATTTTATTAATCGACAACCAACAATATATTATAGCCGAACAACCATTACATCATTATTTTAGAAAATTAAATCATCCACCTTATTTTACTCCGCCTTCGCCAACATGCTGGAGAGGATATTATGGGAAATGGGAATTGAGAAATGACGAATTGTTTTTAATTAATTTCAGAGGATATTTGGATGGTTTGGATGAAGTTGAATTGAATTATTTATTTCCAAAAAGAGAAGAAGTTTTTGCGAGCTGGTATTCTGGAATTATTAAAATTCCTCAAGGAAAATTATTACAATTTAATCAATTGACACATACATCAATTTATGAAGAGGATTTGATGTTATGTTTTGAAAATGGAAAACTAATCGATTATATCGTTCATAGCAATTGCGCAAATTCTGAACGAGAAGTTGAGATCTAATCAATCGAACGCTTCAAAGCTTGTCGGTGAATTCGTCTTGTTATTTGACCTTATTATTCTTTCGAATTCACCGATTTTTTTATAAAAAAACATACTTAGAATAAACAATTGAAATCAGGTTTATTACCAATTTTTCTTTGACTTTTCTATCAGTTCATTATAATTTATATGAATTTCTTGATCTTGTTCAAATTTAGAAATTATCACTTTTCCAAACGCAGCAAACAAAGAATTATAACTTGGGTGATTTAAAATCATCAAATTAGCTTTAAGTTTTGAATATTCAGATTTATTGATTATATCTTTAAATGATTTTACAATATAACTACTTTCATCAGCACCAAAAATAAATATTGGAATTTGTTTATATTCAAAAATTTTCGCTAAACAATCTATTGTCAACTCAATACTTTTATGAACGACTTGATTTAAATCCTTAGCTTTGGTAATATCTTTTGTTTTAATTGAATAACAAGGTGTTTTATTAAAAAAAATAGATTTAGTAACATTAAGTCTTCTATTATTTACTTTTATAAAAAAGTCAAGTTCGCTTCCTGCTTTGCCTACAAAATATCTATTTTCTGCTTTTTCTGTTTTACCAGGATTATCACCACAATATATAATTTCAATATCATCATCAATGTTTTCCCAATCTTTATTTATAACAATTTTAAAATTTGTTGATTCAAGTTCATTGAGTTGCTCAATATATTGTAAAATTATTTCTTTAATCATTTTTTATTTAAAATTACAATAAATAAAATCCAATATAATAAATTTTATTTTACTAAAAACAAACAGCGTCCGATAGAATATATCAGACGCTGCTTTTATTTTATGAACTAAAAATTATTTTTTTAACAATTTTCGATTACACTTTTTACCACGCGAATTACATTTGGCATTGCTGTATTTGCTGCATTTAATACATCTTCGTGCGAAACATCAAATGAAATTTCTGGTCCTCCTAAATCTGTAATAATCGATAAACAGAAAACGCGCATATCCATGTGACGAGCAACAATAACTTCAGGAACTGTACTCATACCAACACAATCTCCACCAATAAAACGAACCAATCCGTATTCTGATGGTGTTTCGAAAGTTGGTCCTTGTAATCCTACATAAACTCCTTGATGAACCAAAATATCATTCGCTTTTGCAAATTCTGCTGCTTCATTCAACATTTCTCTGTCATAAGCTTTTGACATATCCACAAAACGAGGTCCTAATTCGTCGATATTTTTTCCACGTAAAGGATGTTCTGGCATCATATTGATATGGTCTTTTACCAAACAAATATCGCCAACTTGGAAATTTGGGTTAACACCTCCAGAAGCATTCGATAAAACAACTTTCTTAATTCCTAATCCATTGAAAACACGCATTGGGAAAGTTACTTCTTCCATCGAATATCCTTCGTAGTAATGAAAACGACCAGCCATCATCAAAACTTTTTTACCTAAAATAGTTCCGTATACTAAATGACCTTTATGCCCTTCTACTGTTACTTGAGGAAAGTTTGGTATATCTTTGTAGCTAATAACAACTTTATTTTCTACTTCGTCTTCTAATTTTCCTAATCCAGACCCTAACACAATTACAAATTCTGGTTGATCTGGCAATAAATTATTGATGTACTTTACAGCCTCATTAATTCTGTCCAACATACTCTAAAATAGTTTGATTAAATTTTTCTTTATCGTTAATATCGATACTAATTGGGATGTAGTATAAATCGTCTTTTATCATGGATTCTTCCATCAAACGCATATAATCTTTCTCCGTTGTCATGATAATTTTATCAAAACGCTTTCTACCTTCCGTATCTTCGTATCGTTTGTAAATATACTCAATTTCTGATTGACTAAAATTATGATGATCTGGATATTCTAAATGCAAGACATTTGCAAAGTTTTCTTCCGCAAATTTTACCAAACCATCTGTTTTAGCAATTCCTGTAACTAAAATAACATTCAGATTTTTCCAAGTCGATTTCTCAACATTATCCAATTTCCCAATCAATTTGTTATCATAAACAATTTTCGAAAAAAATAATTGCTGATGAGATTTTAAGTTAATCTTTTTCGAAATTTCTTTGTGTTTTTCTTCCGAAATTCTGTCTGGACATTTCGTTACAATTATAATATCTGCACGACGAACTCCACTTCTACTCTCTCTCAAATCACCTGCTGGCAATAAAAAATCTTTATAATATGGATTATTAAAATCTGTCAACAAAATATTGAAACCAGCTTTAATTCCACGATGTTGATAAGCATCATCCAACAAAATTGCTTCTGCATTATAATGGTCAATTAATTTTTGTGCACCAAAAGCTCTGTCTTCGCAAACAGCAATCAAGATTCTATTCTTGAAACGTTGAAAAAACTGCATTGGTTCGTCTCCTATATCATACACTTTTGAAGAATAATTTGCAATCAAAAAACCCTTTGTTTTTCGTCCATATCCTCTACTCAATGTTGCAATTAATTTTTCGTCTTTCAACAAATCAATTAAATACATGATATGAGGTGACTTTCCCGTTCCGCCAACAGAAAGGTTTCCAACATTAATAATTGGAATATTGAATGATGAGGAACGCATCATTCCTATATTGTAAAACAGATTTCGAACCGAAGTTCCTATCCAATATAAACCAGAAAATGGAAGTAAAAATCTACGCCAATTCATTTTTATTTTTAATATTAAGCGAAAATACTATTTTCAATTTTAATTCTAAAGAAAGAAACACTTCATTTCTTTATTCAGCGAAAAAAAACCTATTCTATCGGAACAGGTTTTTAATTATTTATTAATCGTATAATTTATTCAATTCGTTGGCGTAACTCGTTTTATCCTCTATCTTCCAACCGTAGGTTTTGGCAAGGAAATACAAATCGCCAAGATTTTGAATTAATTGTTGATGTGCTTCTTGTTTTAGTTTGGTTTGATCCACAGTTTTTTCCACATGCTCCACGGCACGTTTTTTAATTCCGTTCAAATCATCTTTACTAAATTTATTGAAAACACTTTGATCCATGTCATAAAAACTAACATCTGGATATACTTGGATTTCAACTGGAGGAATAGATTTGATGATGATTTTTTTATTCACCGAATCCAATTCAATATCCATTTTTTTTAAATCATACGTTGCTTGTGCTTTGGCTTTCACCAAAAGTGTCACCTTTTTATCCGCAGAAAAAATATCAGTTAAACCTGGCAACGATTTTTTTGACGTGTGATTGTATAAATCTGAATAGGTTTGTTCTGCAACAATCATTTTATTCATTCGTTCGATTTGATACGCAATCACATGAGATTGTTCGGTATAGCTTTCAGATTTGAATTTATCCATGATGAAATACGTTATCATCACACCAAAAATAAAGGCTACAACAACAAGAATTATTTTCTTTAAATTATTCATTTGCATAATTTGGAGTCAATGGCGTACCATTCACAATCTGTGCCAAATCTTCTTCTAGATAGCCCGAAACTGGAGATTCTACAATTCTACCAACTTCTTCTTTTTTATTATTATATACGATAATTGTCGGAACGTGAGTCACATTTTTATTGATTTCTTCTCCGTTGAAACTTTTCTTTTGACGATTTACACCAATCACTTTCAAACGATTTTGAGGAAATTTAATATCATCTAAAATTTTGTACAAACGTGGTAATTCACGACGAGAATCTGGACACCAAGTTCCTACAAAAACTTCCAAACGGTAGTTACGTAAATCTTTTAAACCTTTCAATTTACTTTTCTCAACTTCGTAAGTGTCATATTCGTGGTGATACCATTCTTTAAAATCTTCTTCTTCCAAAGCTTTTCTATTGAATTCTCCCGTCAACATTTTCTTCCCATTTTCAGCTGTAATCGTACGATTCAACACTTTATTTTGAGCAAACGATTGCGTAGAAAATCCCAACATTGCAACAAGTGCAATTGCTAATATTTTTTTCATTGTATTTTTAGTTTATAGGTTAAATGTATAAATAATTATGAAATGATTTGACCATTTTCAACTTTAATTGAGCCAATTTCGAAAGTCGCCAATTGATTCAAAAAAGGATAATTTTTAGTTATTCCTTTATAAACTTGTTTTTCAGCATCAATTTCGAGATGACCAATAAATTTTCGTAAATCACCAATTTCAATAATTTTCGCGATTTGCACTACCGAATTATTTTCTTCGTTGTATTCATCTTCAAAATAAATTCCCAAATCAACAACAGAAGAATTTTCTCCATTTTGGATTTGAACATTATGAATGACAACATCCAAATATTTTTGTCCATTTTGAGGAATCGATAAATATTCATCAAACGGAAAATTTTCTTGCGTAGCTAAAGCATTCAATCCTGCTAAAATAGCCAATGCATTGTATTTTCTTGTTGTATTTCGTTGATAATCATTCGGAAAATGTCCCGCTTCAAATAATACGCAAGGATAACCCATTTTTGTAAAATTATCTCCAGTTGACATCGGATAAAACTCTGATGTATAACGACCTACATGACCAGAAATTACTTTTTGCAATTCTGTATTCATTGCCTGAATAATTCCCATAGTTTTCTCGCGAACTTCGTTTACATCTTCTTCAACATTATAAGAAGGAGCTAAAAATGATAAAGTCGCTGGGTTAGCGGTTTGTCCAACATTGAAAATCGTACGTTGATCATGTAAATTGAATAAGGTTTGATAATT
The DNA here is from genome assembly GCF_029840775.1 of Empedobacter sp. GD03865. Lineage (NCBI taxonomy): Bacteria > Pseudomonadati > Bacteroidota > Flavobacteriia > Flavobacteriales > Weeksellaceae > Empedobacter > Empedobacter sp. GD03865. The sequence goes on along the minus strand of NZ_JAOCDF010000013.1, from coordinate 35,366 downwards.
TCCTTTCTCCACTTGATTTAACAAAACGTGAATTTCTGTTGATTCTTTTGCTAAAAAATCACGGTTAATATCAATTCCAACCGCATTTCTACGTGTATTAACATTTGCACCATCAGGATTTAGCATCGGAATAAAATCAATAGTCAATTGAGATAAAATGGTTTGAGCTAATTCAGATTTTTGTTCAAAAAAATTAATCACATCAAACATTGCACGCGTTCCAGAAGATTCGTTTCCGTGCATTTGAGACCAAATTAATAAACGTTTTTCTCCAGTGCCGAAACTTAATTTATAAATCTCGTTTCCTAAAAAAGATGTTCCAATTTGTTCTTTTTGAGTTGATTTTAATGAAAAATATTGATTTAAAGCTTCAAAATTTAACCATTTCGAATCAAAACCTTCTTGTCTGAAAGTTGAATATTCTTTCTCTAATTGATGAATATCAAACATATTTTTTACGTTATACGTTTATAAGTTCTATGCTATAAATTTTTAGAAAATATAATTCATCTTAATTCTCGATATAATTTTCAGAAATAATCTTTCTAAAAATCACTCGAATTGACAAATTTTAATTCAAAATATATAACATTATTATTTATACTAAATTGATTTCTTGAAAGTTTTGCGACGTTTGTGATTTACAGGATCATAAGCTTTCCATAAAACTTGAATACTTTCGTTGTCCGCTAATTCAGGGTTTGTTTCCAAAAATTTGATCCCGTTGTTTCTAAACGTATCAAACATTGCATTAAAAATCAATGCTGTAACTCCCTTTCCTTGAAATTTCGGATCAATTCCAATCAAATAAAATTGAGCAGAATCATTATTTTTACTTGCTTTCATCAAATGCCACCAACCAAAAGGAAAAATTTTACCTTTCGCTTTTTGCATCGCTTTCGAGTAAGAAGGCATCGTAATTGCAAACGAAACCATTTTTCCGTCTTCATCAACAATACAGTTCACAAAATCTGGATTGATAAACGGAATATATTTCTTTTTGTAATATTCTATTTGGTAATCCGCAATTGGCACATAAGTATCCAATTCGCTGTAAGTTTTATCTAACAAATCGAACATTTCGTCGACATACGGAATAATTTCAGAAGTTTTTGTAAACTTCAATTCTCGTAATTTGTAACGTTCTCGAATAATTTTATTAAATTTGATAACCTTTTCTGGCAATTCTGTTGGTGCAGCCAATTCATATTCCACCCACTCATTAGCCGTTTCAAAACCTAATGATTCTAAGTGTTGCGCATAGTACGGAAAATTATATAAACCAACCATTGTAGCCAATTTATCATATCCGAAAGTTAGCAAACCTGCCTTTTCCAAATTCGAAAAACCAACTGGTCCCTCTATATATTCTAATTGATTTTCTTTACCTATTTCCGTGACTTTTGCCAAAAGTACTTTCGTGACTTCGATATCATCAATCATATCAAACCAGCCGAAACGCATTTTACGTTTTTGTTGATTATTGACTTCTTGCCAATTGATAATTGCCGCAACACGTCCCACAATCTTACCTTCTTTTTCAGCAAGAAAATAACGCGCTTCAGCATCTTTAAAAACGGGATTTTTAGAAACATCTAATGTTTCCTTCTCCTCATTAATAAAGGGTGGAACGTAATATTGATTATCCTTATACAAATTCATCGGAAACTTAATAAATGCTTCCAAATCGTGTTTTGATTGTACTTCTATTATGCGAATACTCATAGCTTACAAAGGTAATGAGTTTTGTAATTTCAATTCAAAAATTTTTGAGCAAAATGTCAGTTTTTGTTCATTTTTATATGATTTAATACAGAACTCTGCCAAAAAAACTAACTTTTCTGCTATTTTTGTCTCTATTCACTTATTGGAATACTTTTTGAATTTTGAATAAATATTAAAATTGATTAAAAAATAAAATAGAAAATAGATGACAGGTTATTACATTATTATTGGGTTATTTATGCTGATTAGTTGGTTTGTTAGTAACCGACTGCAAAGTAAATTTAAGTATTATTCGAAAGTACATTTAGCAAACGGAATGTCAGGAAAAGAGATTGCCGAAAAAATGCTTTCTGATAATAACATTCACGATGTTCGTGTTATATCTACTCCTGGACAATTGACGGATCATTACAATCCTGCTGATAAAACGGTAAACTTATCGGAAGTTGTTTACCACGAACGAAATGCAGCGGCGGCGGCAGTTGCAGCGCACGAGTGTGGTCACGCAGTACAACATGCGGTTGGATATAATATGTTGCAATTACGCTCGAAAATGGTTCCAATGGTAAACGTTGCATCTCGCTTAAATCAATGGATTTTGATGTTAGGATTAATCGTAATGGCTTCATCTAAAAATGCAACTTTATTGTGGATTGGTATTTTCTTATTTGCGGTAACAACAGTTTTCGCATTTGTTACTTTACCTGTAGAATATGACGCTTCCAACCGTGCGTTAGCTTGGTTAAAAGGAAACAATATGGTAATGCCAAACGAATATGAAGGCGCAAAAGATTCATTAAAATGGGCTGCAAGAACTTATGTAGTAGCGGCGATTGGTTCATTAGCGCAATTACTTTATTTTGTAATGATGGCAATGGGCGGACGACGAGATTAAAACTTAATTATTATAAAATTAAAAAATCCCTTCAAAAATTTTTGAAGGGATTTTTTATTATTTCTTATCGTATAATTTATTGTATAAATCTTGATATTTAGCCAAGACATTTTTACGTTTCAATTTTAATGTTGGCGTTAATAATCCATCATCAATTGTCCATTCATCAGGAGTTAATTCAAACTTTTTGATTTGTTCCCAATGTCCTAAACCTTTATTCATTTTTTCAATTTCACGACCTATAATATCTAAAATTGCAGGCTCTTTAATTAAATCTGCCTTCGTTGCAGGTTCAGCAATTCCTTTGATACGTAAATAATCTTTCAACACTTGAAAATTAGGTTGAATAATCGCACAAGGCATCTTCTCTCCTTCTCCAACAACCATTACTTGCTCGATAAAACGAGATTGTTTAAACTTATTTTCAATAATTTGAGGTGCAATATATTTTCCTCCAGAAGTTTTGAACATCTCTTTTTTACGATCAGTAATTTTAAGTAAACCTCTTTCAAGAACTCCAATATCACCCGTTTTGAAATAACCATCTGGTGTGAATGCTTCAGCAGTTTTTTCAGGATCTTTATAATAACCTTGTGTAACGTTAGGACCTTTGACTAAAATCTCTCCATCTTCTGCAATTTTAACCTCGATTCCTTTTAATGGAGCACCAACAGTTCCGATTCCGAAACCATCTTTCTTCATACAATTCACCGAAATTACAGGAGAAGTTTCTGTCAAACCATAACCTTCTAAAATTGGAATTCCAGCACCCCAGAAAATATGATTCAAACGTGCTGCTAAAGGTGCAGATCCCGACACCATACATACTAAATTTCCTCCAACTCCTTCTTTCCATTTACTGAAAACCAAACTTTTCGCGATAGAATGTTTCAACCCAAATAATCCACCTTTTGGATTATAAGGATCGTAATCTTCAACAAGGCTTAAAGCCCACATAAAAATTTTCGTTTTAAGACCTCCTGCAGAAGCACCTGTATTGTAAATTTTATCGTAAACCTTTTCAACTAATCGAGGCACAACCGTCATTACATGTGGTTTGACCTCTTTCATATTATCTCCTAATTTATCGATGCTTTCTGCATACCAAATTCCAATACTCAAATGTTGATACAAATAAATCAACATACGTTCGAAAACATGATTAATCGGAAGAAAACTTAACGCAATCGCATGATTTGGAAAATCTGGAATACGATCAACAGACATTAAAACATCAGAAACGATATTTTCGTGCGTTAATACAACACCTTTCGGACGACCTGTTGTTCCAGAAGTATAAATCAAAGTTGCCATATCAGAAGGTTTTATCATCTCTTTGATACTATCTACTTCATGTTGTGTTGAATTATCTTCACCCAAATCTAAAATTTCTTTATAATTAGGAACTCCAGCAATTTCATCAAAACTATAAATCCCAACCAATGTTGACACTTTATCTTTTACAGCCGCAACCGTATCGTATAAACCTTTATCAGAAACAATGATAAATTTACATTCAGCATTATTTAAGATATAATCAAAATCATCTTCCGAAAGTGTTGGATATAATGGAACGGAAATCGCGCCAACTTGCTGAATACCGATATCACAGATGTTCCATTCGGTACGATTAGTTGAAGTGACTATTGCAATTTTATCTTGTGGCTTGATTCCTAATTGTAATAATCCTCGACTAAATGCATTTGCTTTGCCAACGTATTCTTGCGTAGATGTTTTCACCCAAGTTCCGTTCACTTTAGACACCAATGCATCTTCTCGAGGATTATTTTCTAATTGATTTTGCGGAAAATCAAATAATCTTTTTATTTCCATGGTTTTGAATAATTTTCTTAGTTGCAAAATACTAATAAAAAAATTATAATGCAAGCATATAAAATTATTTTAGTGTAAATCTTACACCAATAAAAACATAGAAATTTTATTTATTTAAGACTTATTCTTCATCATCTAACAAAGACATTTCTTGATCATAAAAATCTAAAGCGTCTTCAATTAAATTAGCAATTTCAGTATTAAATTCTTCGTTATCTTCTTCTTCAGAAATATCTTCAAACCACTCGATATCGTCAGTTTCTACGTCTAATAAAAAACGAGGATAATCTGTATGTAAAATAAAGATTTTGTCTGGCATTGTAGAGTTATCAGCCAATAAAAATTTTGGTAATTCCATTTTATATGTTTTTTAATTTATCTTCTAAAATTATTTCTGTATTAGGATTTTCCCTAATCATTTTCTTCGTTTGACGATTGTAACGAATCATCAAAAACACTGCCGAAGCTGTTAATCCAGTTCCTAAACCAATCCACATTCCAAACGCACGCATTTCGAAAACAATTGCTAATACTACACCAATCGGAATTGCGATTAACCAATATGATATAAACGTTAAAATAGAAGGAATTTTAACATCGGTCATTCCTCTCAAAGCACCTAATAATACCAATTGAACGCCATCTGACATTTGGAAAAGCGAGGCAATAATTAATAATGATGCAGCTAAATTGATAACGTCTGGATTGTCTAAATAAATTGTTGGTAATTGATAACGGAAAATAATGAATAAAATTCCGCACAAAATCATAAATGATAATACCATTAAAATACAAGACCAACCTGCTTCTCGTAAGGTTTTGTAATCTTTTAAACCTAATTGATTTCCGATACGAACCGTTGCTGCAACTCCAATTCCTGTACACATCATAAAAGTTGTGGAAGCTAAATTTATCGCAATTTGATGCGCTGCTAAATTTACTTTAGCTAATTCTTGATCTGCAATAGAATTTGTAAATGTATAACCGCAAACAAAGGCTGCCAAAGAGAATGCACTCATTTCGAAGAAAGAAGTTAACGCGGTTGGAATTCCAATTCCAGCAATTTTTCTGAAAATAGCTTTCTGAAAATTACTTGCCTTAAATTGAACTTCTTGTAAAACAGATTTCGTTTTCTTAAAATTAAATAAAACAAGAATTAAGAAAATCATCATTACCAAACGCGCAACGAATGTTCCCCAAGCTGCACCAGCGACTTCTAAACGTGGGAATCCCCAGTTTCCATAAATCCAACCATAATTTAACGTAATATTAATCACGTTACTCAATACAGTTGCAATTGTAACAGGAATCGTTAATGATAAACCTTCCGATAATTGACGAAACGTTTGAAAAATCATCAACGGTATCATCGAAAATGTCATAATCGTTAGATATGGAATACATTTTTCCACTACATCAGCGGGTTGTCCCATGTAGAACATTAGCGGTTTCAGAAATGTAATCAATAAGAATAAACCGATTGATAGAGTAATATTCAAGACCAAACTATGCGAAAAATAATTTGCAGCCATTTTTTTATCACCTTTCGAATCTTCTGCTGCAATCAATGGTGACAACGCAAAACTAAATCCGAAAGCAAATACTAAAACTGCAAAAAACAATGAATTTCCTAAAGAAGCTGCTGCTAGAGCTGTTTTACCCAAAACCTCATCTTCTATATTATCATATTTTCCACCTAAACCACCAACCATAATGTTATCAATAATGTTGACAGAAATTTGCCCCATTTGAGTAATCATTACAGGAAATGCTAATTTGATATTACGCCTTAAATGCTCTTTTAATTCCAATTTATTCTCTATTTACAATTGCAAAGATACAGCAAAGGTTTTGCTTCTACATTTAGAAATTGTGATGTAATTTAAAATTAATCAATAAAAAAAGACTACTTATAAAAGTAGTCTTTAATATTTATAGGAATTTTATTCTTCTTATTTCGCAACAAATGTTGACGCAATATTCAGTTCATCCATTTGTGTTTGATCAATTGGAGCTGGCGCATCAATCATGACATCACGACCTGAATTATTTTTAGGGAATGCAATGTAATCACGAATTGTTTCTGAACCATCTAAAATTGATACAAAACGGTCAAAACCAAATGCTAAACCTCCGTGAGGTGGCGCTCCGTATTTGAAAGCGTTCATTAAGAAACCAAATTGCGCTTCTGCTTGTTCTGGCGTAAATCCTAATAATTCGAACATTCTTGCTTGAACTTCTTTATCGAAAATACGAATAGAACCTCCACCGATTTCATTACCATTTAAAACTAAATCGTAAGCATTTGCACGAACTTCACCTGGATTAGTTGCAATTAATTCCATATCCTCTGGTTTTGGAGAAGTAAATGGATGGTGCATTGCGTGATATCTTTCAGATTCTTCGTCCCATTCTAATAATGGAAAATCGATAACCCATAATGGAGCAAAAACTTCTGGATTACGTAATCCTAAACGCTCTGCAATTTCCATACGTAAAGCCGATAATTGCGCACGAACTTTGTTTGTATTACCTGACATTACCAACATCAAATCACCTGGTTTTGCGTTCATACGCTCAGCCCAAGCTGCTAAATCTTCTTGTGAATAAAATTTATCTACAGAAGATTTAAATGTTCCGTCTTCGTTGTAACGTGCCCAAACAAGTCCAGTTGCCCCAATTTGTGGACGTTGAACCCATTCAATTAATTTATCAATTTCCTTACGTGTGTAAGCATTACAACCTTCGGCAGCAATACCAACAATTAATTCTTGTTCATCAAATATTTTGAAATCTTTTCCTTTCGCTAAGTCTGTAATTTCACCGAACTCCATTCCAAAACGGATATCTGGTTTATCATTTCCATAACGACGCATTGCTTCTGCAAATGTCATTCTTGGAAATTGATCAAATTCTAAACCTTTAAAAGTATGTAATAAATGTTTTGCTAAACCTTCGAAAACATTCATGATATCTTCTTGTTCAACAAATGACATTTCACAGTCAATTTGTGTAAACTCTGGTTGACGGTCTGCACGTAAATCTTCGTCACGGAAACATTTTACAATTTGAAAATAGCGGTCTAGACCCCCTACCATTAATAATTGTTTGAATGTTTGTGGTGATTGTGGTAATGCATAAAATTCACCTGGATTCATACGAGAAGGAACCACAAAATCACGTGCACCTTCTGGTGTAGATTTGATTAAAACTGGAGTTTCAACTTCTACAAATTCTTGTGCATCTAAATATTTACGAACTTCCTGCGCAACTTTAGAGCGGAAGATTAATTTTTCTTTTACTGGATTACGACGAATATCTAAATAACGATATTTCATACGGATATCTTCTCCACCATCTGTATTATCTTCGATTGTAAATGGAGGCAATGCAGATGCGTTCAAAATTGTAATGTTCTCTGCTAAGATTTCGATATCTCCTGTTGGAATGTTTGGATTTTTTGAAGCTCTTTCGATTACAGTTCCTGTAACTTGAATTACGAACTCACGTCCTAAATGACGAGCAGTTTCAAATAATTCTCTCGAAGAACGTTCTTCATCTAAGATGATTTGTGTGATTCCGTAGCGATCACGTAAATCGATCCACATCATAAAACCTTTGTCACGTAGCGTTGATACCCAACCGCTTAACGTTACTTTTTCATTAATGTTGGCTTGTGTTAATTCACCACAAGTATGAGTTCTAAACATTTGTCGTCAAATTTATAAGACAAAGGTAGAGTTTTGAGGTGAAATAAAGAAGTTATATAACTTATTTGATCAAATAATTTTAAGAAAAAAGCGATTCAAAATTGAATCGCTTTAACTATTATGAATTTTGATTTCTCAACTTACTATGTTTATAACCGTAGGTGAAATAAATTGTCAAACCAATTGCAATCCAAATCAAGAAAATCATCCAGTTTTTCAATCCTAATTGCGCCATCATATAAAAACAACACAACATACCTGCTAACGGAATAATAGAAGTTCTTTTGAAAAATGTTCTAACTACCATAAAAACATAAATCATTAAGAATAGAATCATTGGAATTTTGTGTTTGAAAACATCCCATCCTTTTTCCATCTTCTTATCTTCGTAAACTGGTAATTTGCTCAAAGTAGATTTATATTGTTCTGGAGATAATTGTACCAAATAATCATCCAAAAATTCAATTTCAGATCCTGTTAATTCATTAATTGTGGCATAAGAATCTTTTAATTCTTTTGGCGATAACGAATTTACAAAATGTTCAATTGGCATAGGTTGCGGTTTATTCGTAAAGAAATCAATCGAATCATCTTTAAATGTTGTTGCGCATAAAAATACAATCACGGCAGTTACAATTGGCATAATGTATTTTGCATTGATAAAAGGCGTTTTAAAATTTCCTCTTTTCGCATTTGGATCGGCATCCATACGAAGTACAGCAGCACAAACTAACACAAAAGCAAACAAAGTTCCGATAGAACAAGCATCAACAACCAATTCCAAATCTGTAAATAAAATAGGAACTCCAACTACAAATCCAGTAAAAATAGTTGCAAAAGAAGGCGTTTTAAATTTTGGGTGAATGGTAGAAAATTTCTTTGGCAATAAACCATCACGAGACATTGTCATCCAAATACGAGGTTGTCCAATTTGAAAAACAATAAATACACTCGCCATCGCTACTACAGCCGAAAAAGCAATAATTCCTGCCAACCATTTTAAATCTTGAATTTTATCAAAAACATACGCCAAAGGATCTCCAACATTCAATTCAGAATAATGCACCATTCCCGTAATCACCAAAGCAATAAGTACATATAAAACAGTACAAATAATAATTGAAGCAAAAATTCCGCGAGGTAAATCACGCTTCGGATCTTTACATTCTTCCGCAGTTGTACTAATCGCATCAAACCCAATATAAGCGTAAAAAACAGAAGAAACTCCAGCCAAAACACCTCCTATTCCATTCGGTGCAAAAGGATTCCAATTATCAGGATTCACATAAAAAGCACCAACCACAATTACCAAAAGCACTACTGCTAATTTTAACACAACCATTGCGTTACTTGCTTTTCTCGATTCATTAATTCCACGATAAACCAAAGCTGTAATCAAAAAAGTAATGATTAATGCAGGAATATCCACCACCAAATTAAATCCTAAATATGGAGCATCTTTGAAAGCTAAATATTTCGGAATCTCTTGTGCATAAGGCGAATTTGCAATTCCTTCTAATGTTTTACCTTTCGCTAATTCATTCGAAACAAACTCAAAACCTTCTCTCGCAGTGAAATAATCCATTGTCATCCATTCTGGCAGATGCAATCCCATTCCGGAGAGCAAGGTGGTAAAATAATCACTCCACGAAATCGCGAGAACAATATTTCCAATCGCATATTCCATAATCAATGCCCAACCAATTACCCAAGCAAATAATTCTCCAAATGCAACATAGCTATATGTATACGCACTACCCGAAACAGGTACTAACGAAGCAAATTCTGCATAAGCAAATGCTGTGAAACCACAGGCTATTGCTGTAAAAATAAATAAGAAGATAACTGCTGGTCCACCTTCAAAACTTGCTCGACCAATAGTACTAAAAATACCAGCTCCAACAATTGCGGCGATACCAAAACCTGTTAAATCTCGAACACCTAAAGTTCTTTTCATTGTAGTCGTGTTCTTTGCAGATTCTGCTAAAATGGATTCGACAGATTTTTTTCTGAATAATTGTGACATAATTTATTTAAAAACGGGCAAATATAAAAAAGACAATCCCAAATTCGGATAGAATCCGTATAAATATTGGTTTTTTATTCAAATTTTCTTTTTTATTCTGCTTGGTTAGATTAATTTTAAATTTAATTCAAAAAATTAACATGAAACAATTTTTATTTGCAATTGCTTTAACTGCTACTTTAGTAAGTTGTGATTCTACAAAACCAATTTCTCAGGAGAAATATCAAAAGAGTCTTGTAAAATATACAGACAAAATTTCTGAAGCTGAATTAAAAAAACAGCTTTACATCATTGCTGCGCCTGATATGGAAGGTAGAAATGCTGGAACTGAAGGCGAAATAAAAGCGGGAAACTATATCTCTAATTATTACAAAGAATTAGGAATTAATGGACCAAATAATAATTATTTCCAAATTATTCCTGCTGGAACTTTTAACCGAGTAAAAGGTCAAATGAGAAATGTGATGGGATTCATCAAAGGATCAGAAAAACCAGAAGAAATTGTGGTGATTTCGGCACATTATGATCACGAAGGAATAAAAGATGGAAAATTATATGCTGGTGCTGATGATGATGGTTCTGGAACTGTTGCTGTAATGGAAATTGGTCGTATTTTCCGCGAAGCTGAGAAGAAAGGAATTCGTCCAAAACGTTCGGTTTTATTGCTACATGTTTCTGGTGAAGAAAAAGGATTATTAGGTTCTAAATATTATTCAGAACATCCAATTTTTCCTCTTGCAAACACAGTTGCAAATGTTAACATTGATATGATTGGTCGAGTAGACTACGAACATAATGAACAAACAAGAGACTTTGTTTATGTAATTGGTTCTGAAATGTTGTCTTCTGATTTACACAAAGCTGTTTTAGCAGCAAATGATGGATTAGGAATTAATTTAGATATGCGTTACAATACGCCAGATGATCCAAATCGTTTTTATTACCGTTCTGACCACTATAATTTTGCGAAACATAACATTCCGTCTGTTTTCTTCTTTAATGGTGTGCACGATGATTACCACAAACCAGGCGATACACCAGACAAAATTGAATATGATTTATTGACGCGTCGTACAAAATTAGCTTTCAATACAATTTGGATTTTAGCAAACGTCGAAAATAGACCAGTTGTAGACAAAGAATCTCCTATGCCTTCTACAAGATAAATATAAAAAGTATACATTAAAAAATCCCTTGAATTCAAGGGATTTTTTGCTTTATTTAAAATTTAAAACTTCTTTCATAAAACTATATTGTTGCAATTCCGTAACTTTGAGGAACAATAAAAAAACAAACAATGAATAACGATATTCTTAATTTGGAACCAAAAGCAATCTGGAAAAACTTTTCAGCATTGAACTCAGTTCCAAGACCTTCTAAAAAAGAAGAAAAAGTTCGTCAGTTTATCATCAAATTTGGTGAAGATTTAGGTTTACCTGTCGAAACAGATGAAGTAGGAAATGTTTTGATCAAAAAAGCAGCTTATCCAGGAATGGAAGACCGTAAAAAAGTGGTGATGCAATCACACTTGGATATGGTTTGTCAAAAAAATAACGATGTTACATTCGATTTTGAAACACAAGGAATTGAAATGTTGATTGAAGATGGAAAATTTGTTACGGCAAATGGAACAACTTTAGGTGCTGATAACGGAATTGGAGTTGCGACAATTATGTCAATTTTAGAATCGAAAGATATTCCTCATCCAGCTATTGAAGCGTTTTTCACGATTGACGAAGAAACTGGAATGACTGGTGCTTTAGGTTTGAAAGCAGGATTTTTATCTGGGAAAATTTTGTTGAATTTAGATACAGAAGAAGATGACGAATTAGACATTGGTTGCGCTGGTGGTGTTGATGTTACGGCTACAAAATCTTATACGGCAGAAGCTACTAACGGAACTGCTTTTACCTTAACATTAAAAGGTTTGAACGGTGGACACTCTGGAATGCAAATTCACGAAGGTTTAGGAAATTCGAACAAATTGATTGCTCGTTTGTTAAATGCTGCAACTGAATTTGGTTTACAAATCGCGCATATGGAAGGTGGAAGTTTACGTAACGCTATTCCTCGCGAATCTTGGGCTAAAATTGTGATTCCTACAGATAAAGTTGACGCTTTCAAAGCTTCTTACGAAACTTTACGTGCAGAAATTATTGAAGAATACGAAACGAAAGAGCCTAAAATGGTCATTACATTAGAATCAACTGATGCAACTGATGCAATGTCAGCACAAGATTCTAAAGTTTTTGTTCAAACGATTATGGCAGCTTTCAATGGTGTTTACAGAATGAGTCCAGATGTTGAAGGTTTAGTAGAAACGTCTAACAATGTGGCTCGCGTAGAAGTTATTGACGGAAATGCTCGTGTTTTATGTTTAACTCGTTCTTCTATAGAATCAGGTAAAGAAGCATTAGCACAAACATTAAAAGCTGGATTCGAATTAGGTGATTTTGAGGTTAAATTCTCAGGATCTTACCCTGGTTGGAAAGCAAATACTCATTCAGAAATTTTAGAATTGATGAAAGGAATTTATGTTTCAAAATTCGGAGAAGAACCAAAAGTTGTGGCATGTCACGCTGGTTTAGAATGTGGAATTATTGGAACAAATTATCCTGGTTTGGATATGATTTCTTTCGGTCCAAATATCTCTGGCGCTCACTCTCCTGACGAAAAAGTAGAAATTGCATCAGTTCAAAAATTCTGGGATTATTTATTAGATATTTTAAAAGATATTCCAAACGATGGTCCAGTTGATTACAGCTGTGCAAATTCAAAAAATATATAATTTAAGCTGAAAACTTAATCTAAAGACCACTTTTGCAAGTGGTCTTTTTTTTTTACATATTTTAATCTTAATTTTAGTTATTATTAATCATAATTAAATGTCATCAAATCGATATCCTCAACGCATTGTTTGCTTAACCGAAGAAGGAACTGAAATTCTGTATAACATTAATGAACAACATCGTTTAGTAGGAATTAGTGGTTTTACCTATCGTCCGCCACAAGCAAGAAAAGAAAAACCTAAAGTTTCGACTTTTTTAGATGCTAAATTTGAAGATATCATCAATTTGAAACCAGATTTAGTTGTAGGATATTCGGATTTACAAGCAGATATTGCAGCAGGATTAATTAGAAGAGGAATCAATGTGTTTATCTTTAATCACCGAACAGTTGATGAAATTTTAAATATGATTGTGCAATTTACTTCATTGATTGGTTGCCAAGATAAAGGATTAAAATTAGTTGAATCTTATGAAAAGAAACTCGAAGAAGTAAAACAACAAGCTGCTCTCCTTCCCTATCATCCAACAGTTTTTTTTGAAGAATGGGACGAACCAATTATTTCGGGAAGCGCTTGGGTAAATGATTTGATAGAAATTGCTGGAGGAAAATTAGCTTTTCCAGAACTCAAAAATAAAGCTTTGGCTAAAGATCGTATTTTGTTGGCTGAACAAGTGATTGAACGTAACCCTGAAATTATTATTGGTTCTTGGTGTGGTAAAATGTTCAAACCAGAAAAAGTAAAACAACGTATTGGTTTCGAAAATGTAAAAGCAGTTCAACAAAATCATTTATACGAAATAAAATCTGAATTGATTTTACAACCTGGTCCTGCTGCTTTAACCGATGGTTTGGATAAAATTGTGGAGATTATTACAAATTATAAATAAATATATGGATCCGGATTTTTTAATTTTGTATACTAAAGTAATTTTAGTCCTTCACTTCGTATTCGATATTTTATTATTAATTATTTCTATTGTTGCTCACGGAAAAAAAATAAGTTTTAGTAATTATCTAATTTTCATAACAATTTCTATATTACTATTATCAATAATAAGATTATCTATAAAAGAATATCTTGGTGTTTCAATTTATGAACTAAATATAGTAACAAATATTCTCGAAAAACTTTTATACATAGCATTCGGAATTATATTAATAATTGGAATTTCTAAATTAAAAATCAATAAAGAAGAAGAATAAAAATCCCGCTGAAAGCGGGATTTAATTTATTGTATAATATTGACTTCTCTAACCAATGTTACGCCATATTTGGCTTTCACATCTTCTATAATTCGTTCAGACAAATCATATATTTCGCGTCCTGTTGCATTTCCATAATTCACCAAGACCAAAGCTTGTTTGTCGTGAACTCCCGCATCTCCAAAACGTTTTCCTTTCCAACCTGCGTGTTCTATTAACCAACCAGCAGCTAATTTTACACCTAAATCAGTTTTGAAATGAGAAATTTCTGGATGAAGTTTTTCAATCTCAGCAAATTCTTCATTCGAAATCACAGGGTTTTTAAAGAAACTTCCCGAATTCCCTATTTGCGAAGGATCTGGTAATTTACTTTGACGAATTTTGATCACAGCTGCACTAATTTCTTGAATCGTTGGATCAAAAATTTGCTCCTTTTCCAATTCAGATTTTATTGCACCATATTCCACATGAAGTTTATGATTTTTCTTTGTCAGTTTAAACGTAACTGCCACCAAGACATATTGACCTCTCAATTCATTTTTAAAAACAGATTCGCGATAACCAAACTGACATTCTTCATTTGTAAAAGTACGTTCATCACCCGTTTCCAGAACTAATGTCTGAACTTCTTCGATATAATCTTTTACCTCTACGCCATACGCACCAATATTTTGCATCGGTGCAGTACCAACATTTCCAGGAATCAACGAAAGATTTTCTAATCCTCCGAAATCATTTTGCAACGTCCATTCAACAAAATTATGCCAATTCTCGCTTCCTTGCGCTTTTACATACACAAAATCATCATCTTCATTGATAATTTCGATTCCTTTCAAATTCAGTTTTAACACAATTCCAGGGAAATCGTCTACAAAAAGCATATTACTTCCTCCTCCTATAAATAAAATAGGTAAATCTTTTTGACGACGAAAAACCAAAACTTTTCGCAAATTTTGAATAGTTGCAACATCAGCAAAATATTTTGCTTTCGCTTCTATTCCAAATGTGTTATATAATTTTAATGAATAATTTTCGATGATTTCCATCTTCGTATTTTTCTTATGATCTAATTGTTCCTGGATATTGTTCTAAAGCTTCTTTCAAGATTTCGACAGAACGAACCAAATCTTCTTCTTTCAAAACATAAGCCAAACGAACTTCTTGAATTCCTGAATTTGGAGTTGAATAAAATCCTGCTCCTGGTGCCAACATTACTGTTTCTCCATTTGATGAGAAAGATTCTAATAACCAGATTGCAAATTTTTCTGCACTATCTACAGGTAATTGAATCATACAATAAAATGCTCCTTTTGGATTTGGACAAACAACACCTGGAATTTGTTGTAAACCTTTTACCAAAGTGTTGCGACGTTTTAAATATTCTGTACGACAATCTTCAAAATAAGTTCCTACGTTTCTGTGTGCTAATGTTGCAATGTACTGAGAAATTTCAACTGGACTTAAACGCGCTTGAGCATATAACATCGCAGCTTTTAAGAATTTCTCGTTACGTGTAATCAAAGCTCCAGAACGTGCTCCACATAAAGAAAAACGTTTCGATTCAGAATCAATTACAATTGCATTATCTTTCAGTTCTGGGAAACTTAAAACAGATGTAAATTCTTCTTCTGTATATAAATATTCTGCATAAACTTCATCCGCAATTAAATATATATCATGCTCTAAAACCAAATCTTTTAATTGATTTAATTCTTCTTTCGAATATACATAACCTGTTGGATTCCCTGGATTACAAATTAAAATCGCACGTGTTTTATCTGTAATTTTTTTTGCAAACTCCTCAACAGATGGTAAAGCAAAATTATTTTCGATTGTAGATGGAACTGGAACAATATTTACATCGTTTTCACATGTAAATCCATTATAATTTGCATAAAAAGGTTCTGGAATAATAATTTCATCTCCTGGATTTGCAATAATTCCGAAAATAAATAATAAAGCTTCCGAACCTCCTAATGTTGCAATAAAATTTTCTGGCGTTAATTCAATTCCGCGATTTGTAAAATAATCTGCCAAAGCCTGACGATATTCCAACGTTCCTTCTGAGTGCGTATAAGAAATAATGTTTGAAGGAAAATTTTTCAATCCTTCTAAAACAGCTTTTGGCGACTCAATATCGGGCTGTCCAATATTTAAGTGATAAACTTTCGTTCCTCTTTTTTTCGCTGCATCTGCGTATGGCACCAACTTTCTGATTGGAGAAGCTGGCATATTTTGTGATTTTTCAGATAATATTAACATTTATTGTAATTTTTAAAATTTGATTTGAATTCTTTGGTATTGTTTTTGTAATTTTAAAGTGTAAATATAAAAAACGTTTAATCTCAAAAAAAACTTTATTATGAGTAAATTAAATAATGCAACTAAATTATTAGCAGGTTTAGCAATTGGAACAGCAATCGGAGCAGTAGTAGGTTTATTATATGCACCAGAATCAGGGAAAGACACTCGCAAAAAATTAAAAAAAGAAGCTGACAAATACAAAAAAGAGTTAGACAAATACGCGAATGATTTTTCTGATAAAGCGAAAAAAACAAAAAAAGAATTAGAAGCTAAATTAGACGAAGTAAAATCAAAATTAGCAGAACAAAAAGACGAGTTTGTAGCAAAAGCGAAAGAAGCTGGAAAAGATTTAAAATCTAAAGCAAACCAAACAAAAGAAGATTTAAAAGACGAATTTCAAGAAAACGTAGGAGTTTAATTTCTTCGAAATACAACATTCCTTAAAATTTATAATTAACTTTGTCTGAAATAAATCAATTTTATGTTTAATGAACTAAAAGTTTATATTAATAATAGAATAACTTTAGCTAAATACGATCTCGTAGATTCGCTGAGTAATATGTTGGCGAGCGGTATTTATGTATTAATTATTGCCGTATTTTCTTTGTTTCTATTATTATTAGGAAGTTTAGCATTAGGATTTATTTTGGGAGGTTATTTTAATGATACAGGATTAGGTTTTCTTGCTGTAACTGGAATTTATTTCTTAATGATGGTTTTTTCTATTCTATTTAGAAAGAAATTAAAACTTTTCTTGACAAATATTGCCGTAGAAAACGCGATGGAAGCTATGTCTAACCAGGAAGATGACGAAGACGACGATGAAGAATAAAGAACAAATGTCTGCGATAAAAAATTTAGACGATTTGCGAATGGCAAAACGTAAACTAAAATTACAAATGAAAGTTGCTGAAAATAAACATGAAAATTCATTTGTAAATAAAGCAGTTAATCTTGTAACAAACTTAAAATCCGATACAAGTTTTACTTCTTCTAAAGTTGAAAGTGCATTAAATTGGGCTGGAGATAAAGCTTCAAAAAAATATCCAATGAAGGGAATTACAAAAATTTTAATTTCTGGATTGATTATGATAGCGGTTCCAATTATTACGAATAAAATTCAGGAATATATAGAAGAAAAATTATAAAATTATTTGATATTAAAAAACCACTTCGTTTGAAGTGGTTTTTTTGTGTGTTAATTTTAAGCTCGACTAATATTTTTCGTGAAAATATTCGTTTGGTATAATCGTTTTATTCTTTTTATCAACAGCTTCTTGGTTACGCAATTCCACTCGACGTATTTTTCCTGAAATTGTTTTTGGTAAACTCTCCACAAACTGCACAATACGTGGAATTTTGTAACGTGCTAAATGCTCTTCTGTATATCTAAAAATATCTTTTGCTAATTCTTCCGAAGCTTCATTTCCAGGTGCTAAAATAACAAAAGCTTTTACAGCATTACTTCTCAAATCATGCGGACTTGCCACAACAGCAGCTTCCATAATGGCATCATGCTCTAACAAAGCACTTTCTACTTCAAATGGTCCTACACGGAAATCAGACGCTTTTATCACATCATCATCACGCCCAACAAACCAAACATAACCATCTTCGTCTTTATAAGCTTTGTCTCCTGTATAATATAATCCATGCTTGAAAACTTTCGCCATTTTATCTTTCTGAATCAAATAAGTTTTGAAAATTCCATTGATGGTTTCTTCATTATGCACAACACAAATATTTCCTTCTTCGCAATCTTGTACAATATTTCCATCATCATCAGCAATCACAATATCGTATAAAAACGCAGGTTTTCCCATCGATCCATATTTAATCTTCTCATTTGGCAAATTCGCAATCATCGCAGTTGATTCTGATTGTCCATAACCATCACGAATCGTAATTCCTGTACCTTCTTTCCAGACATCTATAATTTCTGGATTAAGCGGTTCACCAGCTGCAACACATTGACGAAGTTTGAAATCATAACTTTTCAAATCTTCTAAAATCAATACACGCAGAGCTGTTGGTGGTGCGCAAAAAGTTGTTACACCCAAATCTTGAATGGTTTGTAATTGTTCTTTCGGAACAAATTTATCTGAATGATAACCCAAAATTGTCGCACCCATATTCCATGGAGCAAAAAAACTACTCCAAAAGAATTTCGCCCAACCTGGTTGAGAAATATTATAATGTAAATCACCTTTTTTCATTCCAACCCAAGAAGAAGTCGTGAAACCTCCAAGCGGATAAGTGTAATGCGTATGCACCACAACTTTCGGCATTCCTGTCGTTCCTGAAGTAAAAAAGTAGAATAAATCATCGTCTGGTTTTGTATCTGCAGCCTCAGCTTGAATAGATTCTTTCCATAACTCATTGATATTTATCCAACCTTCTCACTCGCCTTCTGTGATTAATTTTACCTTAATCTTTTTATCAAATTTTGCTTCTGCTTCATCTATTTTCGATGCATTTGCTTGATCTGCTAAAGCAACTTCTGGAAAAGAAGACTCGAATCTAAACGTTAAATCCCTTGCTTCTAAAGTTGTTGCGGCTGGAATAATAATTAATCCACCTTTGATAGAAGCCAAATAACCAATCCAAGTAATCGGTAATAATGGAACTTGAGAAAACATTTTGTCTCCTTGTACAATTCCTTTGTTTCTTAAATAGTTTAAAAATTGATTGTATTTATCAGCTAAATTCTGAAAAGTATAATCTTCTCGTTCTTCATTATACTTCCAAATTAAACCTTTTTGAGTTCCTAATTGAGCAACATTATAAGGCTCAAAAATATCCTTCACCCAATTGAATTTCTCTGGTTTGAAAATTTTAATCTGTTTTAATTGCGTATAATTCTCTTCTTCGATGGATAATCGAATAGAGCTAAACAATTCTTGTACTGTCATTTATTTGTGGTTTTGAATAAATATAGAAAAATTATTTATTCAAACAGAAGTTTTATGAATAAAAAAGGATGATTTTATAAAATCATCCTTTTTGTTATTTTTTATTGAGAATATATTAATCTCTACCTCTTCTTGAGTTTCCTGTTCTATTACGGTCTCCTCCACGGTAACCACCACGATCTCCACCTCTAGAATCACGGTCACGATCACCTCCACGGAATCCACCTCTGTCTCCTCCGCGATCACGATCTCCACCACGATAACCTCCACTTCTTTCACGGTCATTATCACGACGGCTATTGAAACCACGTCCGCGAGAATCTCCTCTGTCATTACGACGACGATCTCCACCACGACGCTCACCATCACCACGTCTAGGTTCTGGTTTAGAGATTTGAACATCTAAGTCTACTCCATCACGTTGTGCATCTTTGAAAGATTCTAACACTAATGATTCGAATTGTGTATCAACTTCGAAGAAAGAAAAATTACGTAAAATTTCAATTTTTCCGATTTCGATGTTACGATTACGAGTTTGCTCGTTAATTAAACCAATTAAGTTTGGAACACGTAAATTGTGTTTTTGACCAATATTAATAAAGAAACGAGAGAAATCACGTCCACCACGACGGTTAGAAGAACGATCTCCTCTATCACCACGATCTCCTTCAGAAGAAATATCTTTCGTGTTTTTGTAATATTCTAAGAAAGAATTGAACTCAACTGTCATGAAACGTTTTAATAAATCGTCACGATCTAAGTTCGCCAATTTTTCATTTACAGTTTCCATGTAAGGCTCGATTAATTCTTCATCAACTTCGATATTTTCGATTTTATCGATTAAAGAAATTAAACGTTTTTCACAGATTTCTGCTCCAGTTGGTACATTTTTAGGCTCGATTTTAGAAGCAATTAATTTTTCTAAATCTCTAATTTTACGCGCTTCACGTCCTCCTGAAATAATGATAGAAATTCCTTTGTTACCCGCACGTCCTGTACGTCCTGAACGGTGTACATAAACTTCTGGATCATCTGGTAAATTGAAGTTGATTACGTGAGTCAACTCATTTACGTCAATACCACGAGCAGCAACGTCTGTTGCGACAAGGATTTGAATATTTTGGTTACGGAATTTCTCCATCACGTGATCACGTTGTGATTGTGATAAATCTCCATGTAATGCGTCTGCATTGTAACCATCTTGCATCAATTTATCTGCTACGTCTTTCGCTTCGCGACGAGTTCTACAGAAAACGATACCATAAATATTTGGGTAATAATCGGCCAAACGTTTTAAAGCTAAGTAACGATCAGAAGAACGTACTAAGTAAACGTGATGCTCGATATTTTTTGATGCAGTATTTACTTTACTTACAGCAATCTCAACTGGATTGTGCATATATTCTGAAGCGATACGACGAACCTCTGAAGGCATTGTAGCTGAGAATAATAAAGTTTGTTTTTCTTCTGGAGTTGTTTCTAAGATAGAATCGATTTCGTCACGGAATCCCATGTTCAACATCTCATCTGCCTCATCTAAAACTGTCCATGTGATATCATTAATTTTTAATGCACCACGTTTAATTAAGTCCATTGTACGACCTGGTGTTCCTACAACGATTTGTGGATTATCTTTTAATCCTCTAATTTGTTTAACGATGTCAGCACCACCGTAAACTGCCTGTACACGTACTCCACGCATATCAGCAGAAAAAGATTCTAATTCTTTTGCAATTTGTAAACATAATTCACGAGTAGGACACAAAATAATTGCTTGTACTGATTTTGAATTGCTGTCTAATTGATTTAAAACTGGAAGCCCGAATGCTGCAGTTTTTCCTGTACCTGTTTGCGCCAATGCAATAACATCTTGATCTGATGAAAGGATTTGAGGAATAGCTTTTTCTTGGATTGGAGATGGGTTAACGAAGCCCATTTTCTCAATTGCAGTTAGGATTTCTTCTTGAAGTCCTAATTCTTTGAATGTAATCATGTTAGATACGATACCGAGATAATGAAATTCATTTATATTTCATATCACGGTTTTATTTTAAATTATTTAACCAACAGATATGAAAGAATAAAATTAAATGGCTGAGCAGCCTAAAAAATCCCTAAATGAATATTCTTTAACATCCGTACCTTAACTCTAAAAGGCTGTGCAAATGTAAGGATTATTTTTGAAATACACAACACACATTCATAATCCTTACAATTAATACACATAATATTATTTTATTGATAATGAATAAATTACTAACAATCTGCAATATTTACAGCAACTGCCAAACCTCCTTCAGAAGTTTCTTTGTATTTATTATTCATATCTTTTGCAGTTTCCCACATCGTATTCACAACTTTATCTAACGGAACTTTCGCATTCAATGGATCTGTATCCAATGCTAATTCTGCTGCATTTATCGCTTTAATCGCTCCCATTGTGTTACGTTCGATACAAGGAATTTGTACCAAACCACCAATCGGGTCGCATGTTAAACCTAAATGATGTTCCATTGCAATTTCGGCAGCCATTGTTACTTGCGCAGGAGTTCCTCCCATTAATTCGCATAATGCAGCTGCAGCCATCGCCGAAGATACACCGATCTCAGCTTGACAACCTCCCATTGCCGCAGAAATAGTTGCTCCTTTCTTAAAAATAGAACCAATAACTCCTGCTGTTGTTAAGAATTGTTCAATCTCTTTTTGACCAGCTTTATGATTTTCGATCACCAAATAATACATCAAAACTGCTGGAATAACTCCTGCACTTCCATTTGTTGGCGCTGTTACAACTCTACCTAACGAAGCATTTACTTCATTAACAGCAAGAGCAAAACAACTCACCCATTTCAAGATTTGACGAAAATATACTTTGGTTTTTCGGATTGATGCAATCCATTCTTGTGAATTAGAATAAGGTGTTGCTCCAACCAAATTTTTGTGCATATCGTAAGCACGACGTTTCACGTTCAATCCGCCTGGTAAAATACCTTCTGTATGACAACCAATGTACATACACTCTAACATAGTATTCCAAACACGCATTAATTCGTGGTGAATTTCATCTTCAGTTCGAATTGTTTTTTCATTCTCGAACATAATTTCAGAAATCGATTTATTTTCTTTCGAACAAAATTCTAATAATTCTGTTGATGTATTAAATAAATATGGAAAAGCACAAGTGACATCTGTATTGGTAGCACTATCATCCTCTTTTGTAATAAATCCTCCCCCTATCGAATAAAACGTAGAAGATAATTCTTCGTTCTCATAGAAAGCTGTAAACATCATTCCATTAGCGTGAAAAGATAAAAACTCACGATTGAAAACGATATCAGTTTCGGGATTAAAATCAATTAAAAATTTATTTCCAAAATTTAATTGTTTATTTGTATTGATTGTATTAATAATATTCGAAATATCATCAACAGGAATATATTCAGGATCAGCACCGCTTAACCCTAACATTACTGCATAATCAGTTGCATGTCCTTTACCCGTAAGCGATAAAGAGCCGTACAAATCTACACGAACTTTTGTAATTTTATTAAAGATAGATGCAGCATCCAATTCTTTCAGAAAAGCTTCTGCAGCGCGCCAAGGACCTAAAGTATGCGAACTTGAAGGACCAACGCCAATTTTGAGCATATCAAATACTGAAATACAATCCATTTTGTACTTTTAATTTATATTTTTTCCACACAAGACAAATATAGCCGTTAAATTCTCATATTCACTTTATTTAAGCAGTTTTTTTATCAACTTAAACAATTAACATGCTTAAAATATTCATATTGAATGATATTAACACAAATAATTCAGCATCAAAAAAAGAGGTCACAACTAATTGTAACCTCTTTTCTATACTTTATTAAGTTTTTATTTAAACTTGTGCCAATATGGATAGATAATCGCTAAACCATAACCTATAAACACAAATAATGTAAACATGGTAAAAAGTGTTCCATCTGCCATAAATTCGGGCTGCATTGCTGCTGACACGAACAACGATATTACAACCATGTACACACCAATTCTTTTATAAGATCTTACTAAAAAGATACCAATTAATGCAATGACTCCTAAAACAAGAGTCGAAATTGGATACCATTTTGGCATTTCTGGTGCGTCTTCGTTCATCATTTGGCGAAACAAATAATCATTTGTCACCAATAATTGATAACCACGATAAAGAATACTCAAAATCAAGAAAACCATTATAAAAATCATTGACTTGAAAAGGAATGATGTTTTGTTTCCTTCGTGTTTCAAATCTTTTGTTTTGGTGTTATCCGACATTAAAACTTTTGTGTCAAAAATATCGTCACGTTCTTGATTTTGTTCTACTTTTTGATCTGTCATAGCTTTATTTTAAAATAAGAAATCATATCCTTTCAAACTCAATTTTTCGTATTTCTCTTCATCAAAACGATACAATTTAGATACTTTACGATGTTGTTTAGGATCTGTTGTATTACCAGTTTCGATAATTAAATTTGAATTAAAGATTTTCTTTCTAAAGTTACGTTTATCCAACTCACGATTCAAGGCTTTTTCATACAAACTTTGCAATTGCGCAATTGTAAACTCATCTCCAAGTAAGTTGAACCCTACTGGACGACGCTTCACACGACGTTTTACACGCTCTTTTGCATATTTTACAATCTCATTGTGATCAAAAGCCAAATCCGGAACACGGTCGTAAGCATACCATTCTCCACCTTGTGTTTTCACTTTTTCCTCTATTTGAGGTGTTAATTTAACCAAAGCATAGTAAGCAACATTTACAACTCGTCCTAATGGATTACGAAAAACTTTTGTAAAGGCTTTCAATTGTTCAATATATGTTTGATGCTCATCGTAAGCAATTTTCTCAATCAACAATTCGTGAATTGCTTGATCGTTACTTACCGTTGGCGCAATATATTTTCCTGGCAAAACCAATGCTCCTTTGAAAGGATCATTTAGTTTTTTGTACACCAATATTTTGAGATCTTCTCCATCAAACCCGAAAAGTACGAGACTTGAACATAGAGCGACCTGAAAATATTTTTCTTTTTCTTCGTCTGTCATTTTGTGGGATGATTAATAAATTGAAATTTATTTTTAATGAAAAATTGAATGCATCAATCTATTTTTATCGTTGAAAGATTCTTCTAACGAAATCATAGATTCTGTTCTCAATACATCATCAATTTGATCAATTTTGTAGATAACATCTTTCGCATCAGAAGTATCTCTTGCACGAATTTTACAGAAAATATTATATTTCCCAGACACAACGTGAACCACTGTTACGTTAGGAATTTTATATAATTCATCTATCACTTTCTGAGTTTTGTTTGTTTTTGTAAGTAACAATCCTACATACGCAACAAACTGATAACCCATTTTATCATAATCTGTAATTAGTGTAGTTCCTTTGATGATTCCAGCCTCCTCTAATTTCTTGACACGTACGTGAATAGTACCAGCAGAAACATTCATTTTCTTTGCAATTTCTGTAAATGGCATTCTTGTATTGTCAATCAAATACATCAAAATTTTCTTATCAACATCATCAATTATGTAATTCATTTTCCTAATTTTTGATTATTATTATTATTTTAATAAAAAATCGAATTAATTTTTAGCAAAATTATAAATAAAACAAACAAACTTCAAAATATTTTTTAATGATTTATTTAATATTTTACTTTTGTTATAATAATAGTTCAAAAAAGAAAGAACTAATCACTTTTGTTTGTTTGCGCGAGTTTATTGTCTAACCACAATAAACTCATTTTTTTTTATTTAATTTTGACTAAACCACGACGTTTTTGTTCCACTTTAGGTTGAGTACTTTTTTGATACGTAACTTTGACCGTATCTTTTGTAGTTTGACGAGTAGAATCTATTCTTCTTTCCTCACTTTTAAACTGTTTCGGAAGTACAATCGAATCAAATCTTTCTTGCTGTTGCTCTTCTTTTTTAGCTTTTGCTTTTCGTTTATTTTCATCTAAACCTAAAAATCCTCTAAACGTATCGAAGCTTTTGTTGTACTGAATTCCTACTCCGAAACTTTGATTTAAGTTATTTTCCATTCCTGGCAATAAACCGAAAGTTGTAGGTTTTGTAAATGCTTTTAAGACCAAAGATCCATTGTTTAATTTCGAGATATCATAAGAAACATCAAAATTCCCATCGAAGTTCTCTTGTACATTTCTATTATTTGTAACCGCAATTCCATACGAACCACGTAAACTTAAACGATTATTAACCCGATAAGAAACAGAAGTTCTAATTTTATCATTTGTCTCCGATTGCGCACTACCACCGACATACTCCATTTGTATATCTACATTGTTCGCAATAGAAGACAACATACCCGCAATTGTCGATAAACCAATATCAGCAGCTGTACTTGTTACACCAGATTGAACAGCCGAAGCATCACCAAATTTACCTGTCAATAAGATATAACTAAACTGAAGCATCTGTTCTTCTGTATTTGAACGGAATTTTGATTGTAACTGCGAATTGATATCCGAACCTGCATTAGGAATTGTTAATCCAAAATCGATAATAGGTTTTTTCAACGTTTCAGAAATATTAATTGATAAGAGAGCATCATAAATTTGCGAATATCCTACACCTAAATAGTCTCCAACATTTGACACCGAACGTTGATATTCAGCTGTAATATTAAGCGTTGCATCAAGTGGATTTCCTGCAAATTGTACCGAAGATCCTTTTTTGATTTTAAAATCTTTTGGAATCAGCGGAAATTGTCTAAACTCATATGTTCCACTTTCTATATTATATACCCCTGTAATACTCAATCCTGCTTTATTCATTAAGAATCTAAGATTTTCTGCAGTTCCTCGCGCTGTTGCTTTATCATTTGTAGCTGCATCAAAAATCAAATTCACCATCGCATTTGGATACGCATTGATGTTGACATCTATCGACATTCCTTTTGGTGCGTGAGGCTCGTTATTTTTCGATTTTTCATCTAGATGTTGGTTAGGAACAAAACGTACCAAATTATTTTCTGACTCAATTGTTGTACTTCCTGTATTTATCGTTAACTCAGAATTTCCAACCACTGTCGCATCTCCAGCAATCTCCAATTCCTCTACCGCACCAAACATAGATACATTTCCTTTCGCAAATACTTTTCCATAAAACAATTCATTGTCTTTAATAGATGTGTTCATCACCAATAAATTATCAGTATCAAAATCTAAGTTGAGACCCCATTTAGATAAGTTGCGGAAAAGAATTGCTCCATCAACTTTTCCTTTTGTATTGAAAGTTGTGTCTTTGAACGCAATATCATTCAACATAATAATCCCTTGTCCTTTTCCTTGTTTCGAAACAAGTAATTCATTTTCTCCTTCAAATAAATAATCTGTTCCTAAGAAATTAACTTTTAATCCAAGATCTTTTGCAATCATATTTCCGCTAAGATTTGGTAAATCAATTGGTCCAGTAATTTTTAAATCACCAGATAACGTTCCACGCATATTAGAGAAAACAGATTTTAAGAATCCTTCTAAGAAATCGATATGAAACTCATCAAAATTGGCATCTACATCGACTTCAGGACCTGTTGGTTTATTAATAATATTACCATAAGCAACCAACGATTGAATTTGCTCTTTCTGTAAACTTGTTTCAAAATTAAATTGTTTATCCGCTACATTATAACCTCCTTGTAAAGTCAAATTACCAAGCTCAAAATCATTTAAACCTAACTTATCAATTTTAGCTTCAAGTGTTGGTTCTAACTTTTCTTTTGTACGAATAATATCTACTTTACCGTTCGCTATACCGACAATTTTTAGATTATTCAATAATGTTTTAGGAATGATTTTTTCTAAATGCAAATCTTTAAAATCAGCATTGAAATTGTAATCTACATTGTTATTAAATAAACCACTTACTTTTAAATATTGTTCTTCCGATTCTAATGACAAATCTTCAACTTTTAATGATTTATTGATTCGATTAAAAATTACCCGATTAGAATTTGCATCATTCAAATGATTAATTGTCCATTGTGTCGAATCTATTTGTATTGTCGAAGGTGAAAATCCAAAAATCAAATCATTATTATTCTGAACTGTGTGAAAAAGATTTAGATTAAATAAAATTGGATTCTTACGACCAATATTAAAATCTGTTTTGACAATCATTGTATCATTCTTCGGAATCGAATTTACGTTAATCGCATTAATCGTAACTCCACTCACTTTCATACTATCAATTTTCGCATTAAGTGTTGGTAGTTCTGCAATTGTATTTAGATTAACATTCGACTGAAACAATTGAATTCCTGCATATTTTATACCTGGAGTATCCAATGTCGCTTCCAATTGATTTTTCGTACCATCAATATAACCTTTAACATGTGTATCTGGCTCAATAGAAATCGATGGATCGATATATTGTAATAAATTTTCTTGCACATAAACATCAAACGAAAAAGCCTGATTTGGCGAAACTTTTTTATGACGAAAAGATGGCACCAAATCTACAAGCGAATTATTGATAACATTTGCAACTTCTGTAATATTAAATTTCCCATCAACAGTGGCTTTCATATAATCTGGCACATCTAATGTCATAATTTTATGCGAACCATCTATTTGAGAATTCAACATGACATGTGACAATTCTAACGTATCTTTTTTAGAACGGAAATAAAGATTTTTGACATCAATATTTCCCCTAAAATCATTAATATTTGTCAGCTTAAAATTCCCTTCAACATCGCCACGTACTATTGCATTTAGATTTTTTGTAACTCCAAGAAAATCTAAATTAACTTGACGAATGTTTGATGTAAAATCAAAATCATATGGTTTTCCACTGAAGTTAATTTTTCCGTTCAATTGTGCATTTAGATTAGGATCTTTGATATCAAATAAACCATTAAACTGATAATTTTTGACCAAGCCATCTACTGTAATATTTTGATATCTTTTTCCAATCAAATCGATGTAACGAAGATTTCCATCTAAATTTAAATTGATATTTTTTAGATCAGTTCCTTTTCCATCAAATCTAAATTTTCCGCTTACATAACCCAAATCTTTTGCATTTGTTAATTGACGAAGATTAAGATTTTTCGCATCTAAAGTTCCCTTATAAATTAACGATTTTACATCTTTGTAATTCCTAATTTGAGCTTTAATATCAGCATCACCAAGTCCAGAAACTGCGTAACCATTCGCATGAATTTCATTTGGATTTAATGAAATATCACCACGATAATTTAAGTTTCCAAAACGAGTCAACATATTCGGAATTTTCTTAGAAACAAAGGTTGGAAGTAACTTTACAATTTTTTGATAGGATGTATTGATTTTTACATTTCTTGTCGAAAAATTTAGCGAAGAACCATGTGTCACATCTTGCAATTGTAAACGAGAAGCACCAACATAATTATCTTCTCCTTTCAATTCGAAATCTGTAAATGTTAAATTATTCAGGGTTCCATTTACTTTTCCATATAAATCAACCGAAGAATTTTTATCAAATAAATCAGTGAAATAGCGAATTTCTTTAAAATTAATTTTAGATCCTCGATCAAAAAAAACGTCCCAACGAACTTTATTATTAAAATCAGACATATCCGAAGGTTGATTGTAACTCAATAATAAATTTCCGTTTAAAACAGACGTATCCGTTCGTAAATTTAAATTCCCAACTCGAATTTCTTTTTTCGAATAATGAACTTTTCCTGTGAAATTTTGTACGTTATACGTTTCTTTATTTTTTGTTGCAACAAAGCAGAAGTTTTCTAAATCAGCCGTAATATCAGAATCAACTAATCGAAACTTTTTTACCGTCATGTTCAACTGCTTCGAATCCAACCAAACATTTCCAGAATTTTGATTAACAATTGAAACTCTTCCATCCTGTAAAATAAAATCTCCATCTAATTTGAAAATCTTTTTCGGATCTTTTGGTTTATCAGAACTAAAACCGTTCACAAATTTGATGAAATTCGAAATCGAATCACCTTTGTAGGTAATCACACGAATTTCAGGTTCAATCAATTTCACTTCACTCAAATTGATATGATCTTTTTTGATTCCTGGAATTAACGACCAAACATTTATTGTTGTTTCTAAAGTCTTCGACTTCAAAAAATCATATTTGTGATCGTCTTTAATGTGTACACCATAGAAATAAATACGCCCAAAAAAATCAATATCAACCGCATCTACATACATTTGTGTGTTCAACGATTTATTTAATTTTTCTAAGGCAAAGTGAGCTATTTTTGTCTGTACCGCAGGGATTTGTATTGCGATTGCTACTGTTAAAACAAGGGTTAAAACGAGTATAATCAACGACAATAAAAATCTTCCTATTCGTCTGACTATTTTCAATGGTTTAAATTTACGATATTTGCAGGGTAAAAATAAGTTATAAATTTTATTCTACAAGGAATTATGAGCGATAAAAACTACATTTTAGCCATAGAATCTTCTTGTGATGATACAGGCGCAGCAATTATTGACAGAAATAAAATTATTTCTAATGTTGTAGCAAGCCAAAAAATTCACGAAATATATGGTGGCGTAGTACCAGAATTAGCTTCGAGAGCACATCAACAAAATATTGTTCCCGTCGTAGATCAAGCCTTAAAACAGGCAAATATTAACAAAGAAGAACTTAAAGCAATCGCGTATACACGTGGTCCAGGATTGATGGGTTCGCTTTTGGTTGGCGGAAGTTTTGCGAAATCTTTCAGTCAATCATTGGATATTCCGTTGATTGAGGTTAATCACATGCAAGCACATATTTTGGCAAATTTTATTGAAGATGCCAACGACGAAAAACCAACTTTTCCATTTTTATGTTTGACTGTTTCTGGTGGACATACACAAATCGTGAAAATCAACAGTTATTTTGAGATGGAAATTTTAGGTGAAACAATTGATGATGCAGCTGGTGAAGCTTTTGATAAAGCAGGTAAAATTTTAAACTTACCATATCCTGCA
Organism: Empedobacter sp. GD03865; assembly: GCF_029840775.1. Lineage (NCBI taxonomy): Bacteria > Pseudomonadati > Bacteroidota > Flavobacteriia > Flavobacteriales > Weeksellaceae > Empedobacter > Empedobacter sp. GD03865. Next base: position 4,968 of record NZ_JAOCDF010000013.1, on the reverse strand, counting down.
GGTCCAATTATTGACAAAAAATCTAAGATTGGAGATCCTACAAAATTCAAATTTGCAAAACCAAAAATTGATGGTTTAAACTTTAGTTTTAGCGGTTTCAAAACGTCAATTTTATATTTTATTCAGAAAGAGGTCAAAGCAAATCCAAATTTTATAGAAGAAAATATTGATGATTTGTGCGCTTCTATTCAACGTTCTATCGTAAATATTTTGATGGAAAAAGTAAAAAAAGCATCGGACGAAACTGGAATTAAACAAATTGCAATTGCAGGTGGAGTTTCTGCAAATTCTGAAATTCGTCAACGATTAAAAGATGGAGAAACTGAATTTGGTTGGAAAACTTTTATACCAAAATTTGCTTATACAACAGACAATGCAGCGATGATTGCAATGGTTGGAAGTTTAAAATTTGATCAAGAGTTATTTACAGAAAACACAGCGAAATCTGTAGCTAAATACCATATTTAATGAAATTATTTTTTGGAGAAATTCATCACGAAACAGCTATTCTCAACGAAGAAGAAAGTCATCATTTTGCAAAAGTTTTACGCGGAAATGAAGGCGATTTGGTGCACGTGACAGATGGAAAAGGAAATTTGGCTGAAGTTGAAATTACATCAATTTCTAAAAAAGCAGTTGAAGGAAAAGTTGTTGACTTAAAAGTAAATTTCGAGCAGAAAAATTACTATTTACATGTTGCAATTGCACCAACAAAAACAATGGAACGTTTGGAATTTTTCTTAGAAAAAGCAACTGAAATTGGTATTGACGAAATTACTTTTTTACAGACTTTTCATTCGGAACGAAAAAATATTAAAATCGAGCGAATTGAAAAAATTGTACAATCTGCAACCAAACAATCGTTGAAAGCGTATTTGCCAAAAGTAAATGATTTGACAAAATTCAATGAATTTATCAAACAGGATTTTGAAGGTTTCACGAAATGTATTGCGCATTGCGAAGCGGATATTGAACGTACGCCTTTACGAACAGTTTTGGAAAATAATCCGCAGAAAATTTTGATTATGATTGGTCCTGAAGGTGATTTTTCGAGAGATGAAATTTTCGCTGCAGAAGATCATAATTTTACAGGAATTAGTCTTGGACATCAACGTTTCCGTACTGAAACTGCAGCTTTACAAGCTGTTTTTGCTGTTGATTGGGGATTGAAATAATATAATTAAGAAAGTTGTTTCAAAAATGTCATTTCGAATGAAACGTAGTGAAATGAGAAATCTAAATTACAGATTTCTCCATGCGTCGAAATGACATGACTAATTTTAGTCTTTTGAAACAGCTTTTTTCTTTCATTCGAAAATAAATATCTTTATCAAAATTTAAAACTTATGAAAAAATTAGCACTTATTTTGGGATTATTCATCGGTAATTTTTCGGTTGCGCAAACTGTAAATGATGTTCCGATTAAAGATATCAATGTTGATTATGTACAGATTATTGGAACTGGGCGAGGTTTGAGTACAAAAATGAATATTCGATTGGATTTTGGACAAGAAACCAAATCTTTTTCACTGAAAAATGGTTTGAAAATAAAAGATGAACGCGGAATTTCAGTGAAATTCAATTCGATGATTGATGCGTTGAATTTTATGTCTGAAAACGGATATGAATTTCAGTTTGCCTACACATCAAAAGAAAATGATAACGATGCGCTTTATTATATTTTAAAGAGAAAAAAATAAAAAAATCCTCAACTTATGTTGAGGATTTATATTGAGAGAAATTCAATTCTTAATTAATTTTTTGAGCAACGTAATCACTTTCGTTTCCTAAACGATCGACAGCTTTTAGTGCAACTGCTGTTAAACTTTTACCATCTTTGTGTTTCAAAATTGTTTGGTTTGTTTTGGTTTTATCCAAAATAGACGTTTCCCAATCGTTGTTGTAACGTGTGTATAAAATCCATTTCGAAACATTTGAATTCATTTTATAATCATTCCAATTCATCACAACTTCTGACGCTTTCATATTTACAGTCAAACTTGGTTTTACCAAACGATCTGCTTTTATCCAATTCATAGTTGGCACCAAAGCTTTAGCTTTGTATGGACCTTCTTTCAGATAACTCAACATCGAAGGATTTTTCGTTAATCCAGCAATACTCCAGTGAATAACACCCACATTGTTTTGTAAAATTTCTCCAGCCATTTTTACCTGATTTGTAATCTCAGTTGTTCTATCCGAAACTTTCACTTCTACAGTATTCAAACCTGGCCAAAGATGACGATTATGTGTGTTTTCTGATTTCCACCATTCTAATAATTTCGGAAAACTTTGTCCTGTCGAATTAATTGGCCAATACAATTGTGGCGAAAAATAATCAACCCAACCTTTGTTCAACCATAATTTTGCATCTGCATACAATTCATCATATTGCGAAGAACCTGTAATTCCAGCAGGATATCCTGGTTTCCAAATTCCAAAAGGACTAATACCAAATTTTACAAAAGGTTTTTCTGCTTTGATTTCTTTATAAATACGCTCAATAATTGTATTCACATTTTGACGACGCCAATCTGCTCTCGACAACATTCCTCCATTATTCTTGTAAACATTCCAAGTTGAATTATCTGGAAAGTCTGCACCACCATTATACGATGCATATGGATAGAAATAATCATCAAAATGAACACCATCAATATCATAACGCGAAACGATATCACGAACAACTTCCGAAACGTGATCTTGCGTTTTTTTGTCAGCAGGATCAAACCAATACATGCCATTTTTCAATCTCACCACATTACTTGGCGATCTTTTCACCATCGATTCGTTTGTCACTGGACCTCCACTACTGTGATGCGCTCTGTAAGGATTTAACCAAACATGCAACTCAATTCCACGTTTGTGTGCTTCTTCCACCCAAAATTCTAACGGGTCATAATATGGCGAAGGCGCCTTACCTTCTTCTCCAGTTAAAAAGTAAGACCAAGGTTCGAAATTACTTTTATACAAAGCATCTGCCGCTGGGCGAACCTGAAAAATAACAGCATTAAAATTGTTTGCTTCTAACATATCCAACAACTTTATTGCTTCATCTTTTTGTTGCGTTGTTGTCAAATCTTTTTTAGAAGGCCAGTTAATATTTGCAACAGAAGCTACCCAAGCTGCACGAAACTCACGATTTACTTCAGGTAGTTTTACTGTAAAAACTTCATCTTTCTTGTTCGGAATTTCAGTTTTTGGCGTAGTAGCAATGGTTGACTTCGTAGATTCGACAGGTTTTATAGGCTGCTTAGATTCTACTTTTTTATAAACTATTTTTTTCGAATTTTTATTTGAAGCACACGAAGATAAGCCAATTGTAGCTATTCCGAAACACATCAAAATATATTTAAAATTAATTTTCATTCGTTGAAATATGTATTTTTAGCGTTACAAAATTAGTAATAAAGCTTTATTAATCCAGATTTTATCAAATATTTAGGATATCTAGATTTTCCTTCTCTATTAAATTTACAAAATTTTTCGCTTCAAAAAGTGTTCTATAAATTTTATTCTTTACATTTTTGTACTCATCTATAATTGATAAAAATATGTTTCTAATTATATGTTTTGGCGTATTGATTATTTGTGTAAATGTTATTTTACAATCAACTGTTACGGTTTATTCGCTAAAATATCTACATAAATATAATCTCAAAAAACAACGATTAACGTTTAGTGAAGTGCTTTGGCAAATGGCAATTTCAGTATCTTTCTTGACTTTATTGCACGGTGCACAATGTACAATTTGGGCGGCTACTTTTTATTTCAATCCAAATATTGACAATTTATATAGTTTTCAAGAAGCAATCTATTTTTCATTAATCACTTTTACAACCGTTGGTTACGGTGATGTTGTGATTGATAGCGAATGGAAAATTATGGCTGGATTAGAAGCTATAAACGGAATTATGATGGTAGGCTGGTCAACTGCGTTGATGTTTTCTTACCTACAAATTATCTTAAAGAAGAATATTACTCAATAAAAAAATCCCTTCAAAAATTTTTGAAGGGATTTTTAATTAATATTTATTTTTTTCCAAATTAACTTTCAATTCTTTGTAATAATCTGGCGCATTTGCATCTTTTTCTAAAGCTGTATTAACCCATTTCAACGCTTGATTTCGATCCAATTTATTCGAATAATAGAAGTTTGCTGAATTGTAAAAATCTCTTGCAGAAGAATTTTCATTCAATTGATCTCCAATCATTTTTAAAACTTCGTTAATTGTATTCGTTTCAATATCCAAAACAACCGTTGTGTTATCCCAAGCTAATACCAAATTCGCTGATTTTTGCGTCACATTTGTAAAACGAATCTCAAACGTTTCTGTCTTGTTCATCGATTTTGTTGACGGAGCTTTCACTTTCAAAGCGATATTCGACTCCTTCCACTCTTTCGGATTTCCCCAGTTTTTCGTGTCTTTGTAAAAAATTACCTCCCACTCCTCTTTATTCGGAATGCTATACAACGCATATTCGCCAGCAGCCAACTCTTGTCCATTCACTTTGATTGGTTTATCAAATTTGATGACCGTATTTTCATTCGCACCAGTTCGCCAAACTTCTCCATTCGGTACCAATTTTCCAAATACTTTTCTTCCGTTTACATTTGGTCGATTATATTCAACTTCAAATTCTGTTAAACCTACTTTTTGTTCAACTTCAGCATGAGAACTTACCGCGGGAAATTTCATTTGAGCAAAAGCACAACTTCCTATTAACAAAGCTAAAACTGTTGATGTTATTTTCATATAATTATTTCTTATTCTTTATTTTATCTGTTTTTTTATCGTATCCATACGGACAATGTTTGCATCCACTTTTACAACAATACCCTCTTTTTTTTAGATATTGTTCAGTAAATATTCTGAAACCTTCTGGAGATAAATAATAATCTCCTTCTTCAAACTTTTTCATTTCTAACGCTGTGAATTTACAACTTTTATCTATAAACTATCATTA
>NZ_JAOCDF010000012.1:0-72619 GCF_029840775.1 Empedobacter sp. GD03865 | reverse complement strand
AAGCTTCAAAATTGTCAAGAAGCTTTAGTTAATCCAGTCATTAGATTATCTAATTAAATCTAAAAAATGATCATAAAAAATCCAGACTTATCGTCTGGATTTTTTTTATAATTCATACTAGGATGGATTATTTCTTTGAAGTGACTTCTCGGAACCTAGAAATGACAGTGCTTAAAATGACAACATTTGCTTTTGAAAAAATTATTTGAGTTAAAAAGTGATATTTTACTTTTATAAGCTTACATCATCCATATATCTATGGTAATCTACCATTCATCAAATTGAATTTTTACATCAGAAACTTCCTCGTTGTTTTGTCTCAGAAATATAAAAATTCGTATAATGAAAAAACAAATTGTTCTATTCGGTTTATTATTGTCTTGTATCTCATGTTCAATACATGTAAAAGCTCAGACATCATTACTAATCCATTTGGGTATAAAGGCTGGAGGAAATTTAACCAATATCTCTTCTACAGAAAGTTTTGAAGGAAAATACAGTTTTGGATATCAAGCTGGTGCAATGGCTAGATTAGATTTAGGAAGTGCTTATTTACAAGGAGAAACGTTGTTTAATAAAAGAAAAACTAGTTTTGAAGGAGAGACTGAAAGCTCGAAACTAAGTTGGAATTCTATTGATATTCCTGTTTCAATAGGGTATAAAATTGTAAATACAAACGAATTTAATTTGCGTGCTTTTACAGGCGGACTTTATAGTTATTCTTTCGGAAAAGAAATTACCGGAGCAGATGACATCAAACAAGCCTTTTCTAAATTTGATAAATCATCTATTAGTTTAATCGCAGGATTAGGATTCGATATTCAACGATTATCGATTGACTTTAGCTATGAAAATAGCCTATCCAATGTGAGTAAGAACTTCAAATCAAAACCTAAAAGTTTTTCGATTGGAATTGGCTACTTTTTGTTTTAATTCGGATAACAATACTTAATTTTAGAAACTGCAATACCTATTGTGGTTTCTTTTATTTTTTTTAATTTACTTTAATACAATGAATTTTAAATTCTTTAAAAAACATCTTTTCATTACCATTTTTTGGATTGTTTTAGGTATTACACTTTGGCTTAATTTCCAAGCAAATGATTCAAAATACGATGCTTTACTACAAACTATTGCAATATTATTTTATTCAATTATATTAACCTATTATCTCACAGAGAAATTACTTCCAAAAGCATTGCAAAAGAAGAAAATGAAACAGTTTTTAATTCTTTCAATTTTCTTTATTTTGACATTGTCTATTTTTAACTCTTTTGTTTTTACCTATATAAGTGTTAGCTCAAAAGAACCTTTACCAGTTTATTTTTCTGATCAAATTCCTATATTATGGAAAGGATTTTATCTTTCTATACCTGCATCTTTATTAATAATTGGTACTGCTTGTGGAATTCGTTTTTATCAAGAACATGGAAAAATTGAGCGTGATCATATTTTACTTCAACAAGATCATTTAGAAAATCAACTCAAATTATTACAAGATCAGGTTAATCCTCATGTGATGTTTAACATATTGAATCATATTCATATTTTATTGAAAAAGGATACCGAACTAGCTTCATTCTTACTACTTAAATTCTCGGATATTTTACGTTATCAACTTTATGAATGCAACAAAAACGAAGTCGTGTTAGAGAATGAAATTCAGTATTTAAAGGATTTGATTGATGTAGAAAAATTACGCTGGGGCAATGAAATTGATGTTTCCACTTCATTCACCATAATGAATAAAAAAGCGATGATTGCTCCTTTGTTATTGGTGCCTTTTATAGAAAATGCATTTAAACATGTAAGTAGAGTTCCCGATTATAAAGGATTTATCAAAATAAACTTTAACGAAAATAACAATCAAATTCATTTGAGTATCGAAAATACGTATGCTAAAATTCCTATTCAATCTAAAAGTGTAGGTGGAATTGGATTACAAAATGTAAAAAAGCGACTAAATTTAATTTATCCTGAAACTTATCAATTAAATATTACTGAAAATGGACAATTATATAAAGTCTATTTAACTATTAATTTATCTTCAACATGACTACAACACATCTAATTTCAAGAAAAATGAAATGCTTGATTGTTGATGATGAACCTTTGGCTCGTCAGCATATCAAAGATATGGCGGAACAAATTGATTTTATAGAAATTATACAAACTTGTTCAACAGCTCTAGAAGCAACTACATATGTTACAGAAAGCACAATTGATCTAATTTTTTTGGATATTAATATGCCTTATCTTTCTGGTCTCGAATTTTTGGAACAAATAGAAAATCCACCACTTTGTATTTTTACTACCGCTTATTCCGAATATGCGCTTGAAGGATTTCGATTGCAAGTCGTTGATTATTTACTCAAACCAATTGCATTCAACCGATTTTATCAAGCGGTTAATAAAGCCTATCAAACATTTGTACTTAACGAAAAAATAAAACATGGGACTATTCTCAATGATCCCTTTCTATATGTACGACAAGGAGATACTTTTACCAAAATTTCTTGGGTAGATATTTTATATGTAGAAAGTATGCAAAATTACGTAAAACTACATTTCAAAGATAAATCTATTCTAATTCACCAAACCATGAAAGTATTAGAAGAGTCTTTACCAATGAATCATTTTTTTCGCATACATAAATCTTTCTTAGTGAATGTAACACATATAGAAATAATTTCTGGAGGTCGAATTTATATAGGCAAACATGAACTTCCTATTTCTAGGAATAAAAAGGATGAATTACTCAATCAAGTAGTCTATAAAAAATTAATTAGTAAATAAAAATAGCCTCAATATTTATTGAGGCTATTTTATGTGATTAAGGTAAGTTCCAACGTAAACTCAACGCTGAATAAAAGGTTGTCGAAAAACGAGGGTCTGCAATATCTTTCTTTCTAAAAAGACTCTTTAAACTTCTTTCATTTTCGGAAAAAGATCGTACCAAAGTCGTTCCTCCTGTTAATTGGAGTTTTAGCGAATTACTCAATTTTATTTCAGGACGTAAACCTGCTACAACTTGCTGATAACCTACTAATAATGATTTGCCTTCTTTGGATCTTTCAGCAACCATTCCACTAAGATTTACCACGCCTTTCAAAGCAAAGTTTGTTGTCATTTGATAACCTGCTTCTACACCTTCTGGAAAATTAATATTCACATTGAATTTGTCACCTCCAGTTTTCCAATCAAAATAAATTCCTGGCATTACCATAGGAACTCCAAAGTTATTCGATAATACAGGTCCTAACCCTAAAGCTAATTTTGGATTAAAATGTTTAATAAATAAAATACCTCCTTGCCCCAAAATATCATTAGCAGATATATTTTCCATATCAGTATAAATACCTACTGAAGCCATTGTCAAAATTGACCATGAAGAACTAATAGGTGAAAAATATTGTAACCCAATTTGCGTATTCAACATTTCTGATGGAAATAATTGTTCTTCATAATTTTTATTGTTCATTCTTGCATATGCAGTACTAAATAACAAAGACCAGTTGCTAACTTTTCCATTTTTTAATTCTTTCGTATATAAAGGAATTTTCAAACTCAACTCAGCTTTTTTGAAATCGCTTTTCGAATCTGTTTTTAAGCTATCTATTGGACGTATATAATTGGAAAATGGTACATATTCCATTTTTAATTGACCCCCAATTTTATTCTGTGCATTTAAGAAAGTCGTTAATAAACTAAACGCGGAAATTAAAATGTTTTTATTCATCTTTTTTTGCCAAAGAGAGGAGTTTTAATAGTAAAAAAATAAATTACTTGACGAATTGCTATTCCTGATTGATATACGGCGATAGAAGAACGATATCATTATTTATTCTAAAGTCGAGAAGAGTTTTTTGATTACTTTTTTGCGTTCTAAATATCGATGAATTACATTTTCTTTTCTTAGTAGAATAAGGCGTAACGAATAAGTAACTTTAGAATTAATTTATTCAATAATTGAAGAAAATCAAATAAAACATTTACTTTTATTATATTAACCCTTTTTGATATAATGAGAATATGAACAAAGAATTTTTTAAAAATATATTGACAACTCAAATTCCGATTGCGTGGATTGCGGGAGTTCGTTTGGAATCGTGGGAAGAAAATAAAGTTTCGACACGAGTAAAATATGGATTCCTTAACCAAAATCCGTTCAAAAGTATGTTTTGGGCAGTGCAAGGAATGGCAGCAGAATTTTCTTCTGGTTTGATGGCAAATGCTAAGATTGCGAAATCAGGTGAAGATATATCGATGTTGGTTTTGGGAATGCAATCGAAGTATTTGAAAAAAGCTATTGGTAAAATTGTGTTTACTTGCGAAGATGGAGAAAAAATAGACGCAGCTATAAAAGAAGCGATCGAAACGAAGAAAGGTGTATCGCTAAATGTGACAAGTAGAGGCGTAGACGAGGAAGGAGATGTTGTTTCAGAATTTCAGTTTACGTGGACATTCAAGTTGAGAGATAAAAAATAATGAAACCAATACTTAAAACATTTTTAATTTCTGTACTATTTAGTTTTATTGTTTCTTTTGTAAGTTGTTTAGTATTATTTCTTCACGAATCCTACAAAAGTTACGGTTCAATTCGTATTGTAAATTTTTCTAGTGTTATGTATTTTATAATTCAGTATTCATTTTTAGTTGTTTTACAGTTGATTATACTTAATTTTTTGGTTGGAATTATGCTAAAAAAATTCAAAATCAGACTATCAAAACAATTTATAATTTATGCTTTTTTAGCGTTGATTTATTTTATAGGAATTAATTATTACATTGATTTTAGATTAATTGTAATTAATCCTACATAAAAATATAAAGGCTGAAATTTATTCAGCTTTTTTTGTGATTTCTTGTTTCAAAATTGAAATTACTTCATCTATTTCTTCAAAATTTAGATGCGCAAATCCAAGGCGAATTCCAGTTTGATGTTGGGTTTGATATAAAATTGTTTGTGGAATAAACAATTCATTTTTTAAACAATTTCGTTTTAATTCCATTAAATTTATAGGTTGATTAAAATTAATCCAAACAGCTAAACCTCCATTTGGACTAGTAAAACTGATAAAATCATTTAATTCCGTTTTCAATTTCTGACAAAAATAATCGCGTCGTTCTCGATAGGTTTTACGATGTTTTTTTAGGATTCGATTTATTTCACCTTCACTAATCATTTCACCTAAAACTTGTTCGATAAATGGATCAACCTGTTGATCAAGAATTGATAAGTGTTTCTTCGCTTCAAGAATTAGATTTTTCGGTGCTACAATAAATCCAATTCGGTAACCTGGTGCAAGGTAATGACCAAATTTTCCAGTATAAAGAACCATTCCATTTTGATCCGAACTTGCCAAAGGTAAAATTGGATGATTGCTGTAATGGAAATCAAAATCGTAATCATCTTCCACAATTGCAAAACCAAATTCCTGCGAAAGTTGTAGTAATTCAACTCTTCTTTGCGAACTTAATGTAACCGTTGTAGGATAATGGTGATGCGGTGTAACGTAAACAATTCGTATCGGAAATTGCTCGCATAATCTTCTTAAATCATCGGTGTCAATTCCAAATTGATCCGTTTTTATTTGTTTGATTTTAGCAAATTGTGTCTGAAAAATCATGTTACTTTTATAGTAACTTAAATTTGCGACAGCGACAAAATCATTTTGTTTTAGTAGAATTTCAGCAATTAAAAAAAGTGAAATTTCCGAACTTCTCGTTACCAAAATATTTTCTTTCGAAATATGTAAACCTCGTGTTAAATTGAGATAATTCGCTAAATTCTTTAAAAAATAATCATTTTTGGAATGATTTACTTTTGAAATTGAAGTTTTTCGTTTTAAAATAGCTGAATATAATTTAGCAGGAAGTTTTAATTCTGCTAACCGATGATCGATTGATCCATCTGTTAAATATAATCGTTGATTAAAATTTTCGTACGGATTATCCAAAAGTATCGATTGTTCAAATTGAAAACCCGTTCTATCAGGATACAAATTGATTGAAAACTGTTTTGGAACAATCGTTTTCTGAAACTTTTGAGAAGTTTGACTTAACACATAACTTCCTTTATTTGGAACGATTTCTATCCAACCTTGAGCTTCAAGTTCCTGAAAACTATTGACAATTGTATTGCGATGAAGTGTTAAAATCTCACTTAATTGCCTCGTTCCAAGTAATTTTGTTCCACTTGGAATATAGCCTAATTGTATAGCTTTAGCCAGTTGATTCGCTAATTGAAGATAAATCGGTGTATCCGAATTGCGTTCGATTTTGATAAAACTTTTGTATGGTATTTCAACCGGACTATTCATTATCTGTAAACTGGTATATTATGACAGGTCGGAAAGGTACTACTTTCGCATCAGATTTAACTCAATTAATTAAATAATTAGTCAAAAATGAAGAAGATTACTATGGTATTGTGTTTAGCTGCACAAAGTATTTTTGCACAAAATGCGAATGATACCATTGCGATAGGAGAAGTTTCTATTTTAGATAACCGTCTGAATACGCCACTTTCTAAAGAGAATAGAAACATTTATGTGTTAAGTAAATCAGAAATAAACAAATTACCTGCGCGTTCTTTGCAAGATGTGTTGCAGTATGCATCTGGAATAGATTTGCGTCAACGAGGACCGTTTGGAACGCAAGCTGATATTTCGATGGATGGCGGAAGTTTTGAGCAAACATTGATTTTGTTGAATGGTGTAAAAATAATGGATCATCAAACGGCTCATAATGCGTTAAATCTTCCCATTCCCCTAGAAGCGATTGATAGAATTGAAGTGGTACGTGGTCCGGCTGCTCGTGTTTATGGAAATAATAGTTTGACAGGTGTTATTAATATTGTCACGCGTCAACCAAAGAAAACGGGCGTTTATGCGAATACCTATTTTGGTACAAATTTTAAGAAAGATAGCGAAGATACAGGCGATACCTACACAAGTAGAGGTGTGCAGCTTGGTGCGAATTTGGCAAAAGAAACGCATCAACATCAGTTGTATGTGAGCCATGATTGGGGAAATGGATACCGATACAATACGGCTTACGAGAACAATAAATTGTATTATCAAGGGAATTTTCAGTTTGATGATGACAATAGTTTAGTTGCTTCGTATGGTTATGTGAAAAATGGATTTGGAGCAAATGGTTTTTATGCATCTCCGGGTGATAAAAATTCGAAAGAATTGGTTGAAACAACTTTAGTTAACATTCAATCAAAGCATCAATTATCGGATCGAATTACCTTAGCGCCACGAGTGAGTTATCGTTACAATTTTGATGATTATCGCTATTATAAAAACGATTTGAGTAAAGCTCGTTCTCTGCATTATTCAAATTCTATTTCGGGAGAAGTAAACTCGACGTACCAATTGAATAAAGGGCAAATTGGAGTAGGAGTTGAATACCGAAATGAGCAAATATCATCGACAAGTATCAAAAATCATACACGCGATAATGTTGGATTTTATGCGGAATATAAAACGGACGTTACTCCAAAACTGAATGTAAATGTCGGAACGTATGTTAACTATAATTCGCAATATGGTTGGCAAGCATTTCCAGGAATTGATGCGAGTTATGCAGTAAATTCGAACTTGAAATTGATGGTAAATGCAGGTACAAGTCAGCGAATTCCTTCGTTTACAGATTTGTATTTGGATCAACGACCAGGAAATATAGGAAATGCAAATGTAGAATCTGAGAAGGCTTTTCAAACAGAAATTGGATTCAAATATAACAAGAGAAATTGGACGTTTAATGCCTATTATTTTTATCGTTCGATCACAGATTTTATCGATTGGGTACGTTTAACATCTAATGAACCTTGGGAAGCGCAAAACTTTGGAGATTTAAAAACGAATGGATTTAATACGAAGGTTTCGTACTTAGCAAATCTTTCTGCGAACCAAAGTTTGAAGTTTTCTTTGAGCTATTCTTATCTTGATCCTGAGTTTAAAAATGTTGATGATCAATACAATTCTAAATATAAAATAGAAAGTTTAAAACATCAGTTAATCAATACAATAGATTATGCAATCGGAAGAACTACTTTAAGTTTAGCGAATCGTTATAATACACGTCAATCATATAAATCTTATTGGATTACTGATGCAAGAATTAATCATTCATTCAAAAATAATTTGAGTATTTATTTTGATGCACAAAACATTTTTAATACTACGTATAACGAAGCTGGAGCCATTCCGTTGCCAACAACTTGGATGAGTTTAGGAATTAAATTTACAGGGATTTAGATGATGACAAACATTTAATATTCTCTTTAATAGTTTATATTATAAATGCGATGAGACAACTTTTTTAGGAAAGTTGTCTCTTTTTCATTCCATAAATTTCTTCCTAACTTTGCAAAAATAAATTGTATGATTATCATCGATTCGCCATCTCATGATGCGTATTTCAATATAGCTTTAGAAGAATATTTATTGTACCACTATCCAACAGAAGATATTTTTTTGCTGTATATCAATGCTCCGTCAATAATTGTCGGAAAATTTCAGAATACATTGGCAGAAATTAACTTGGATTATGTAACTGAAAATAACATCAAAGTTGTTCGTCGTATGTCGGGTGGTGGAGCTGTTTATCATGATTTAGGGAACCTAAATTTTTCTTTTCACACATTATTAGGACAGAATGATTTTATGGATTTTTCGACTTTTACAGAACCTGTTGTCAAATTGTTAAACGATTTGAATGTTCCTGCAAAATTGGAAGGAAGAAATGATTTGTTGGTTGATGGTAAAAAGTTTAGTGGAAATGCAAAATTGGCTCGTAATGGAAAAATGATTCAACATGGAACGATCCTTTTTAATTCGGATATGTCTGTTTTAGGCGATGCGTTAAAAATTAATCCCTTAAAATATGTGGATAAAGCCATCAAATCTAATCGTGCGCGCGTGATTAATTTGATCGAATATTTTCCAAATGAAATGACGACGGATGAGTTGAAAGCTTTGTTGATTGATGAAATGTTAGCAACAAATGAAGGAGCGACAATTTATCATTTAACAATCGAAGATTTGAATGGTATTGCGAAATTGATTGAAGAAAAATACCAAACATGGGATTGGAATTTTGGTTTTTCACCAAAATATAATTTCAAAAATGCAAAGAAAATTCCAGCAGGTTTTATTGAAGTTCACTTGGATGTAGAGCGAGGCGGAATAATTGAAAAAGCTAAAATATTTGGTGATTTCTTCGCTTCAGAACCGATTGAAGGTTTAGAAAATAAACTAATTGGTGTTAAACATAACGAAGAAGAAATTACAAAAGTTCTGAATTCTATTGATGTAACAGATTATTTTGGAAAGGTTACAGTAGACGAAATTTTAGAATTATTTCGATAAAATTATAAGCCAAATTTTTATGAAAGTTTGGTTTTTTGATTTCAATTTTACTTCTAGATAAAAAATTCTGTTTCTTCTTAAGAAATTGTTGAATCCTTTCTGGATACTTGTTTTTTTACATTTTAGATGAAAAATCGTTTTGAAAACTTACTTGATCTAATTTTAACCTTCCTATTTCTCAGTTTTTTGCAAAAATAAAGACGGAAGAGCTCACGACTTTTAGTTAATTAGTAATATAAAAAAAATCGCTTAAGTAGAGAACTAAGCGATTTTTCAATAGATGTAGTTAAGGTAATAAGAATTGGTTAGTAATCTTATTTTGGGTTGTTTAGTGGTTGAAATATAGATTGTTATTTCTTTTTCAAAATTGATAAAAATTTTAGAATTAAAATATCCCTATTTATAGGTATTTTTTAAGGTTTTGAAATCAATCCATATTCTATTGCTGATGTGATTGCTGAACTTAAATTTGATGTTTTAAATTTTTCGATCAAATTTTTTCGATGACTATCTACCGTATGTGTACTAATAAATAACTTATCTGCAATTTGTTGTGTTGTTAATCCTTGTGCAGCTTCAATTAAAACCTCTTTTTCGCGACGCGTCAATTTCGGAATCGTATTCAAACCATCTTTTTCTTTTTTACTCATCACATTTTTGGTTTGTGAACAAAGAAATTTCTTTCCATCAAAAATAGAATTAATTCCTTCTAATATTTCGTCAACAGAAGCATTTTTCTGAATATAACCCGAAGCACCTTCTTCCAAACAACTATTAATTACAGCGTATTCATTGTGTACGCTCAACATAATAATGTGCATATCAGGATATTTTTTCTTGAAAGGTTTAATCAATTCAATACTATTAGTATCCGATAAATTGATGTCTAACAAAAGAATATCAATTTCTGTTGTTTTTAAGGCTTCTTGTAATTGTTGAGCCGAAGCATAACAATCGACCACTTGTAAGTTTTGTTGATTACTCAAAATATTTCGCAAACCTTCTAATAATAAAGGATGATCGTCTGTGATTGCTATTTTTATCATAAGTTATATTTTAGGAAATTGGAACTCTATACTTGTTCCTAAATCGATTTCTGAATGTATATTTAATTGTCCTTTTAAAAATTGAATGCGTGATTGAATATTATGTAAACCTGCTGATTTCGTTAGTTTTGTATTATTCATGTCAAAGCCTTTCCCATCATCTTCAACGGTTACAGAATAGTTTGTCTCATCTTCTACAAATTGGATGATAATTTGTGCTGCATTTGCATGTTTAATGGCATTATTTACTAATTCTTGAATGATACGATAGACCAATAATTGATTTTCTTTGTCAAGAGAATTAGTATAGCTCAAAAATTGAACATCAATATCCAATTGTTCATTTGACATTCGGATTGCATATTCTTTTAAGGCTTCTTCCAAACCATATTTCAACAACAAATCTGGCATTAAATTATGTGCTACACGACGCAATTCATCAACTGCTCCATCTAATTGATGAATGGATTTTGCCATATCCTTTTTAGAATGATTGTCAATTTTATCGTTGAGATGCGTTAATTGAATTTTTGTTCCAGAAAGTAAGCCACCTAAACCGTCATGTAAATCACGTGCAAGACGAGCACGTTCTTGCTCTTGACCATCAAGAAGTGCTGTTAAAGTAGATATTTTAGAATTTTGACGTTCTTGTTCAATTTCCAATTTATACAATTCTTCACGTTGTTTTAGATGTTTGTTGCGTTGTTTTAAGGCATAAAGCAAAAGAGCAAGTAAGGCGATGAAAAAGATAATCGAAAAGATGTAATACTTGTTTAATTTATTTTTGAAATTAAGTTCTGTGATATAATTGACCAATTCGTCTTTTCTATTTTTATTTTCTAGTTTAAAAAGCCTTAAATTCTGTTCAGAAATAGTTAATTCTTGTGAGCGTTTATCGGATTCTAATCGAGATAACTTTAATTGTTTACGTTGAAAATCTTCACTTAATCTTACATTTTCTAACTCTTGTTCTTGTTGAATTCCTAATGAGTGCATTAGTTGAATTTGTTGCTCTTTTTTCTCAGCTTCTAATTGTAAACGAATCATTTGTTGTTGCTGACGTTCTTTATCAAATTGAGCTTCTAAACGTTTACTGATCTGCGCTTGTTCGTTATCATAAATTTCTTTGTAAGTAGATGTATACAATTTATAATAACGCAAAGCTTCTTTGTAATTCCCTTCACGATCTTCAATATTAGATAAGCTTAAATACAACGAAAGAAGAATATTTTTGTCAGGCATTGTATTCTCGTTGACTTTTATAAGTGAATTGAGTAGATAGCTTTTTGCAGTAGAAACTTCGTTATTCTGCAAAGATAATTCGGCTAAAATACCATTAGCAGCGGCAACGTGATCGGATTGATTATTTTGTTCTCCTATTTCTTTGGCTAAATTGGCATATTTGATAACTTTTCCTTGATAGTTTTTTGGATAAAACTGAAGATATAAATTGGCTAGATTAATAGCAACAAACGACAAATCTGTTGCTGTAGCCATTTCATTTTTGTTTTTATAATACGTATCAATTGCATTAGAATAATATTTTTCGGCTAAATCTCGCACAAAAATATTCTTCTCATTTTGCATAAATTTTTGTTCATACATGTATCCAATCGACATATAAGAAGTAAAAATTAGATTAGGATTATTTTGTTTAAGCGCTACATCTAAAGCAAGTTTGCTGTACTTTTCTTGTAATTCGTAATCATCCCATCTCGAATAAATTCCAGTCAATTCGTTATAAATAGAACTCATTCGTGTAAGAACAGTTGGCGTAATAGTAGCTTTATCTAGAAATTTAAGCCCATCAATAAAATTTTTTACAGCCTTAGAATCTTCATTGTTTCTTAAATTCAACCATCCTTCACAATATTTAACATATCCTTTTGTTGAATAATCAGTTGTGCGTCCGCTGTAATAAATTGCTTTTTGCAAATTATAGTTTGTTGCACTCAAATTATCATCAATACGATTATTCATTGCAGAAACAGCATGTAAATAAGCAGCATATTTTCCATCACTCAGTTTTTCGGCGCTCGAAATATTTTGTTTCAGAACAGTGAAAGCTTTTTCTTTTTGATTATTAAACAATAAAGCTTGCGCATATTTTCCGGTTATTTCGTATCGTTCAATAGAATTAGGAGCCGTTTTATTATATTGATTCTCAAAATTAATCAGTACTTCCTGTGCATTAGCAATTCCACTAATAGCGCATAAAATAATGACTATAAGTTGAAAAAAAAGAGTTTTTAAAGCACTGTTACTTTTTAACATATTGTGATGTTGAGTTTATTTGAGCTAATATAATGTCTTTTGTAGAATCAAAGAAACTAAAACAATCCGAAGACTGTTTTAGTTTGTACATAAGTTGAGGTAGGTTAGGATATAGGTTATTGTTATTTCTTAAAGTTAATATGAACGTCGAAAAATTCACCCTTTTGAAGAATTTCGTCTAAATTTCGATCAATAATTAAAGCAATATGTACTTGATCGTTGTCGTAAATATTCCAATCCATTTCAGCGTCATATTGATAAACACCTTTTAATGTCCATTTGTAAATATCCCAATTTCCAGACGTTCCAATTTTATCCACACGTTTTTCATTATTTGAAACATAATATAAATATTGATGTCCATCATACGATAAAAACGGATAATATATGACTTGGTTTTTCTCTGCAGCAAAACCACTACCAGATTCAAAATACGGAATGCTTTCTATCTTTATTCCTTCTTGAAAATTAACATCAGCCGAACTATCAGTCACTAATGCTTGTGCAGCGTAAAACAGATTTTTCTTTTCTTGATAAGGTTTATTTAGATATTCAATACTAAATTCTTCAGGACGAAGCGTAATTGTTTGATCAGCTTTATCAATATTAAATGTTTGATTTCCTTGCTTTATTATAATATTATTAGTTGTATATTCTTGTGCATTTCCAAAAGAAGCCAAAAGACTACAAACCATTAGAACCATTATTTTTTTCATCTACTTTTCTATTTTGATACAGCTAAATTATCTCGAAAATTCTTCAAAAAACTCACTATAATTATTGAATTTATGATCTTCTCAGAAAAATATATAAAAAGTTAATTCTAAAAATTTCAATAATAATAGAAACGATATCATATTATTGATTTATAAGTAAAATTTTATTTCAAAATTCTTTCTAACAAGCATATTTACTAGATATGGTGAGAGTAAGAACTCTTGTATTTACTTTATATTTTTAATTTAAATTGATAACTTTCAGTTTTATTAAAAGTAATTCTTCATATGCTAAATTTTGAACAACCACATTTAAGAACAAACATACTTACAGGAGAAAAAATATTAGTTTCTCCTCATCGAAGTAAAAGACCTTGGCAAGGTCAGGTAGAAGATATTCACGAAGAACAAAGACAACAATATGATGAAACATGTTATTTGTGTCCTGGAAATAAACGTGCCGAAGGACAAATAAATCCTAATTATTCGGATAGTTTTGTTTTTACGAATGATTTTTCTGCCTTATTAGATTCTACTGAAGAAGAAACTTACAATGAAAACAATCTCTTGAAAGCTGAAGCCGAAAAAGGAATTTGTAAAGTAATTGCATTCTCACCTCGTCATGATTTAACGCTTCCTGAATTGGAAGTTGATGAAATCAAAGAAGTGGTTGATGTTTGGCAAAAAGAATTTTCAGAATTATCTAAAAATGAATGGATTAAATATATTCAGATTTTCGAAAATAAAGGTGCAATTATGGGATGTAGTAATCCGCATCCGCATGGTCAAATTTGGTCACAACAATCACTACCTTCAGAAATTGTAAAAGAAACGAAGCAACAAAAAGAGTATTTTGAGAAAAACGGAAAATCTCTGTTAACAGCTTATTGGCAACAAGAAGAAAAGGAGGCGACTCGTGTTGTTATTAATAATGAACATTTTATCGTTGTCGTTCCTTTTTGGGCAGCTTGGCCGTATGAAACGCTTGTTATTAGTAAAAGACATATGCAAGATATTTCACAATTTACAGAAGAAGAAAAAAAAGATTTAGCCAAAACATTAAAAGAATTAACAACCCGCTACGATAATATTTTTAAAATATCTTTTCCATATTCGGCTGGTATGCATCAAGCGCCAGTGAATACTGATGAGGTCGATTTTTGGCATTGGCATATGCATTTCTACCCACCTTTATTACGTTCTGCAACTGTCAAAAAATTTATGGTTGGATATGAAATGTTAGGAAATCCTCAACGTGATATTACACCAGAATTTGCAGTAGAAGTTATTAGAAATCAATCCACAAAACATTATAAAACCATTTAAAAAATGATTGCAAAAGAAACTATTATTCAAGCTTTTAAAGAACAATTTAATCAAGAGCCAACTATTGTTGTAAAATCTCCAGGTCGAATTAATATTATTGGAGAACATACCGATTATAACCAAGGTTTTGTGATGCCTGCCGCGATTGATCAATATATTTATGTTGCAGTTAGTGTACGAAATGATGAAGAATTACATTTATATTCGTCTGATTATGAAGAAAACTATCAAACAGCTTTAAATCAAGATTTGAGTAATGCGCCAGATTGGTCAAAATATATTATTGGTGTAAGTGAAATTATTCAAACTAAAACATCTAAAATAAAAGGTTTTAATGCTTATGTAGTTGGTGATGTTCCTTTGGGAGCTGGACTTTCTTCGTCTGCGGCTTTTTCTAGCGCAATTGGTTTTGCTTTGAACGAATTATTTCAAATCGGGCTTTCTCGCGTTGATTTGGCAAAAGTTGGTCAGCAAACAGAACATGATTATGTTGGTGTAAAATGTGGAATTATGGATCAATTTGCTTCTATTATGGGTAAAGATAATCACGCTATTCAATTAGATTGTCGCGATTTATCATTTGACTATGTTCCATTAGATTGGGAAAATTATGAAATTCTTTTGCTTAATACAAATGTCAAACATAATCTTGCATCTTCTGCATATAATGATAGACGAGTGGCTTGTGAACAAGCTGTAGAATGGATAAAAGAACAATATTCTTCTGTTGAATCTTTGCGTGATATAACGGTTGAGCAATTAGATGAAATTGTATTACCAAAATCTCAAGATATATATACAAAATCTCGTTTTGTTGTTGAAGAAAATGATCGTGTAACAAAGGCAAATGCAGCTTTAAAAAATCATGAATTTGACGCGTTAGGAAAATTACTTTTCGAGGCGCATTGGGCATTGAGTAAACAATATGAAGTAAGTTGTGATGAATTAGATTTTTTAATTGAAAATGTTCAAGCGATTCCAGAAGTTATCGGCGCACGTATGATGGGAGGTGGTTTTGGTGGTTGTACAATTAATATTATCAAGAAAGGAAATCGCGATCAAGTGATTGAAAAAATTACACCTCTTTACAAAGCTAAATTTGGTTTTGAGCCAACTCCATTGAAAGTTAGTATAGGAAATGGAACTTCTTTTGTTGATTAAATATAAAATTTTATGACAAATTCAAAAGCAAATTTAGTGGATGCTGAAGCATTTCGTTTTACACACGAAAATCAATTTATCGATCTTTATACGATAAGTAATTCGAATGGAATGACTGTTCAATTCACTAATTTAGGTGCGCGTATTGTTAGTTTGATTGTTCCTGATTCTGAAAATAATCTAACTGATGTTGTAATCGGAATGCAAACTGCGGAAGAATATCTTTCGAAAGATGAACCTTATTATGGAACTATTATTGGACCTTTTACGGGACGAATTTCGAATGCTCAGTTTAAAATTAAAGATAAAACCTATCAATTAATTAAGAATAATGGAGAAAATACATTGCATGGTGGTCATAAAGGACTTCATTTTGCCATTTGGTCAACTTCTTTAGAAGAAAATAAAATCATTTTTCGTTATCAATATCCTCATTTGGAAGAAGGTTTTCCTGGACCAATTCATTTTGAAGTTCATTATACCTTAACAGAAAAAAACGAATTAATTCTTGAGTATTTTGGGGATTCAGAAAATGATACCATTATTAATTTGACAAATCATTCATATTTCAATCTAAATGGAGCAGGAAATGGGACGATTTTAGAACATAATTTACAGATTAATTCAAGTCAAATTACAACGCTTAATGCGGATTATTCGCTAAGTGGAGATTTCTTAAAAGTTGAAAATTCACCTTTTGATTTTAGAAATTTTAAAAAGGTTGGAGAATCTATAAATGATAATCATGAACAATTGATTTTTGGAAATGGTTATGATCACTTTTATGTTTTAAAGCAAACATTTGATGAAACGTTGAATCATGCAGTAACTTTAAAGGGAAACCTTTCTGGAATTGAATTAAATGTTTATACAACTGCGCAAGGTGTTTTGTTGTATACAGGGAATTTTATGTCTGATAAAGTTACATTGAAAAATGAAACGACAGATGGTTTTAGAACAGCTTTGTGTTTAGAAACGCAGAATTTTTCTGATTCAATAAATCAACCAAATTTTCCTCAAAAGATTTACAATTCAGAAGAAAAATATTATTCAAAAACAGTTTTTGAATTTAGTTAAAAAAAACATTTATAATATAAGAGAAATCTACATTTATATGATCTAGATTCTCTTATATTACTTCAATTCTGAGAGAAAACAATGTAATTACCCGCTAATTTATCTTTATCAATATCATATAAATGCAATTCAATTTCTTGTCGAAGTTTTTCCAATTCTTTTAGTTCAATTAATATTGAGGTTTGAAAAATAACTTCTGACAATTGAGTTTCTTCTGAGAAATTTATAAAAATAAGTTCTCCAAGTTCTACATTATTATCTTTTTTGACATGCTCAATTGCGAAATCTAATTTATAATAATGATTAGAAGTATATTTAGTTTGATAAAGTCCAAAATCTCTATTATAACTAATTGTTTTATTATTGATAATAATATTCTCTTTTCCATAAATATTCCACAAAAAATATCGAATAATAAAATAGAAAATAAGGAAACTAATTATAGAAATTGGAATAATAAAATCTTGCGGCTCCGAATCAATAATTGTGATTAAACTAATCGGAACTGAAATCATCAATAAAATGCAAAAGAACAAAAAGAATTTTCTCCTTTTAGAAGGATTAATTTCTAAAGTGACGTACAAATTGATAGAATCTTTTGCTATTTTATATTGATTTATCATCTATTCAATTGTTTGATTCTTGCTTTGTTTCGTCCGTCCAAAAGTGATGCAACAGCCCAAATTGCAGCTGGCAGCCATCCAATTAAGGTGATTTGTAAGATTAAGCAAATAACGCCTTGTATTATTTTTCCTCTTAAAATGAATGATAACCAAGGTAAGAGTACGGCTAATATGATCATTGTGTTGTATTTATTGAATTAATTATTTCGTTGTAATATAAAACTGAAACTTTTTCAGAGTTTAATTGTAAATCATTTTCAAGAAGTGATTGTGCAACTTTTTCGGCTTCAATTGATTTATATTTAGATAAGTTTCCTCGTAAAAAGAAATTAATCAAAGGGAAAATTTTTGCACTGATATTCTCAGCCAAACGATATTCCGCTCGATTTCCAATTAACAAAGATGGACGATATAAGAACAATTGTTTGATATTATTCTTTTGCAAAGTTCTTTCGGCTTCGCCTTTCATTTTTAAATAAAAGTTGGACGAGTTCGTATTTGCACCAATTGCTGAAATATAATGAAACTTTGTTAATCCTTTTTGAATCCCAAGTTTTGCAAATTGATTTGGAATATCGACTTCTATTTTATGATAAGCATCTAAATCAGGCGTCTTTTTTCGTGTTGTTCCCAAGCACGAAAAAATAGAATCAATCGTTTCAATATCATCTAAATTAATCTCCGAATTAAAATCAGTAACTATTTCAATCAATTTTGGATGATTAATTTGTTGAGGTTTTCGAACAATTGTGATAATAGTTGAATAATCAGGATGATTGAATAACTTTTCTAAGAGAAGAGAACCAATCAAACCTGAGCTTCCTAAAACCAATGCAGTTTTGTTCATGGTTTAAATTTTCATTAATAACCAATACCACGCACCATTTACATCTCCTTGTTCCAAAAGTTTTGCAGCAACTTGATGACGAACCTCTGCTGATTTAAACTTTTGAATATCTAATCGTTC
Organism: Empedobacter sp. GD03865; assembly: GCF_029840775.1. Lineage (NCBI taxonomy): Bacteria > Pseudomonadati > Bacteroidota > Flavobacteriia > Flavobacteriales > Weeksellaceae > Empedobacter > Empedobacter sp. GD03865. The sequence continues at coordinate 54,046 of NZ_JAOCDF010000012.1, read as the reverse complement.
TGTCAATTGCTCCTTGAAATTAAGAATCATTTCATCTGTAGGTAATTTTTCTACATTTCCTAATTGACCTAAATTATTACCTGTTAAATAATTAGAATTTTTCACTTCGTCAGGAAGTTGATCTATTCCCAAACCAATTGTACGCGTAGGTTTTTCGACTTCGAAGATCGATTCTGGAATAACTCGGCAATAATAATCACCTCCCATACGAGCAACTAAATCCAAATCATAAGGCGAAACTTTATCATTTTCATCCAGTAAATCCTCTTGTACATGCATGCGCACAATTTCAGCAATCACCAAATTAGCTGCACCTGGTTGATCTGTAACAGAAATTACTTCACGCACTTTACATTCAAACTGAACAGGAGATTCTGCTACACGAGGAGGTTTAACCAACTCTGAAGGTAATTCTGTAAAACCAGCTTTCACAAATTCATTTACACCTTTTGGATATTCCACACTTGCCAACGATTGTTGCTGAACCATGTTATAATTGACAATATTAATTACACATTCTGGATGTTCCCAAATGTTTTCTAATGTATGCTTTGTCGATCCATCTCTCATTTTTCGAAGTGGAGAAAATACACAAATAGGCGGATTTTGTCCCATCATATTGAAGAATGAAAATGGGCTCAAATTTACATTTCCGTCTTTATCTATCGTACTTGCAAAGCAAATAGGACGTGGAGAAATGGCGTGTTTGAAAATGTCATCAAATTGACGTGTATTTGGCTCAAAAGATTTTGTATGTTGCATAAGCTGAGTTTATTGGTTATAAAGATGAACAGAATTTACTAATTTTCCTAATCCTGTAACAGACATTTCGATGGTATCATTTGGTCGTAACCATTGTTCTTGATAAGCTGGATCCTTACGTTTTCCAGTTCCATTCAATTCAAGAAAACAACCTGTACCAACCGTTCCAGACCCTATAATATCACCAGGATAAAGTTTTACACCATATGAAATACGTTCAATAATTTCGGCGAAAGTCCAATGCATATCTTTGAAATTTCCACGAGAAACTTCAATATTATTGACTGAACAAGACATTTCTAAATCATAACAATTTCCGATATGTCCTTCTTTAGGCTCAACTTTGTATTTTTCGATTTCGGTTGGTGTGACTAAATATGGACCAAACATCGAAGCGAAATCTTTTCCTTTTGCTGGACCAAGATTCAGTTTCATTTCTTCCATTTGTAACGCACGTGCGCTCAAATCATTCAAAATCATAAAACCACCAATATATTCATCTGCATGTTCTGCTTTTATATTGATACCTTCTTTTTTGATGACAATAGCTACTTCAAGTTCAAAATCCATTCGATCAAAATGTTTTTCCATTGCAACTATTTTTCCTGGACCTTGAATAGCTTGATGATTAGAAAAATAGAATACAGGAAACTGATCAAATTCTGGAATCATATCCAAACCTCTATTCAAGCGTGAAGTTTCTACATGTTGGCGAAAAGCATACGCATCTCTAAAACTTGCTGGATGAGGTATTGGAGCCAAAATTTGTGGTCCTTTTATAATAGCTTTTTTATATTCACCACGTGAAATTTCGTTTGTAATCTGTTGACAGATTAATAGTGAAAACTCGTCATCTGCTAAGATTTCGATTAGAGTAGTGGGTAAGTTGTGATTAATTTTTGTCAAATCATAGATAGCATCTTGCCAAACAAGACCTGCTTTTTCTTGTTGATTTTCTAAGAAAGTAACGAATTTCATTATTTGTTGTTTGAGAGGTGAAGATACGAAGATGATTTTAATGTTGAAATAAGTGAAGAAAAAAAGAGAAAATTTATAGCACTTATTTTATTTATTCATAATAGAATCCATTTTCAACGTTAACTTATCAGCACCTTTTGCATTTAGATGATCTGAATTTTTGAAATCTTTTTTATTGAAATTTTTATTATTAATAAAATAATCGATGAAAACGACATTATCGTATTTCGATAAGCGATTAATATTATTTTTTAAGTTGAAATATTGAGGTGTATTTATGACATAATTTTTATACAAATTGGTTGTAGGAGTAGCCAATAGAACAACTTTTATATCATTTGATTTTGCTTGTTTTATAATTTGTTCTAAATCATGATAATGTGTTTTTATAATATGTTGTATTTGATTTGAATTCAAATTTGCACAATGTCTTTCAAACGTTTTTTTAGCATAAATACTATCATTCCAACTTGGTTCGTATCGCTTATTTATATATCCATTAGTATCTATTGTCAAATTATTTTTATCCTGAATCCAATAATCTTTTATTCGATTATAATTAACATCAACAGGTTCTGAAAAAATTTCGTAATTAAGATTAAGGTCGTTATTATTTATATCAACTTTCCAATAAATTGAATAATATTTTAATTTCTTTTGATTAAAATCATTTAATTGTTTTGTAAACGAAAAATACGAAATGGGAATAATAATGGTTTTTAAATTGGGTAAATATTTTCGATTTTGTTCAAAAATTTTATAATCTAAATCTAGTGATTGAGCAGAATGTGCAACATTAAAAGTCTTATTGGTAAATAATTTTGGATTGAGCCCTGTAAAAGTATGTGAACTTCCAAGAATCAAAGTTTCTATTTGTTTTCCATTTTCTTTTAAATAATCTGCTTTGTATTTGTAATCGTTGGGAATTTTTCGAAGTGTTTGTTCTATTCCAATTATTATCATAATGACAACTATGAATAAAGGTATTATGAAGCGTACTATTTTTTTCATGCAGAACTAAAAATCTTGAAATTCCATTTTTTAGAATTGCACAAAAGTAATCTAATTCGGTATAATTTTTTGTCAATTTTTTACCTACTTTCTTATTTTAAACTTACTTTTGAGTTAAAATTCAATAACATGATAAACCCAAATGATAGACTATTAGTGATAAGTACGAGTACTATTCACGGCTATAGTTTTTTAGAATATATAAAAGATGAAATCAAAGAATTTATTCAATCTGATGAAATTATTTTTGTTCCTTATGCGCGACCTTCGGGAATTTCGTATGATGAATATACGCAAAATGTAAAAGATGCTTTGCAAACGGTTGGGGTTTCTGTAAAAAGTTTGCATACTTTCGAGAATAAGAAAGAAGCAATTTTGCATGCGAAAGCGATTTTTATTGGAGGAGGAAATACATTTTTATTACTAAAAACGTTGTATGAACTTGGTTTGGTCGAAGAGTTGAGAAGTGCTGTACATAACGGAACGCCATATATTGGTACAAGTGCTGGAAGTAATTTGACAGGTTTAACAATTGGAACAACAAATGATATGCCGATTGTTTATCCGCCAAGTTTTGATGCGTTACAATTTTTACCTTTTAATATTAATCCGCATTACTTGGATCCTGATCCAAATTCTACACATAAAGGTGAAACAAGAGAAACTCGTATCAATGAATTTCACAAGTTTAATCATCAAGTTGTTGTTGGATTGAGAGAAGGAAGTTGGCTTCGTGTAGAAAATGGAGTAGTGGAATTGAAAGGAAAATTATCGGCCCGAATTTTTAGACAGAGCGAACAACCAATTGAAATTGAATCTGGTATTTTAGAGGAAAAAGTTTATAGTATTTAAAAATCATTTATCTTTAAATTTCACAATATGAATTTAGAGAACAATGAGGATAAATAAATTTTCTTTTATTTTTTTGATCCTTTTTACATTTGGTTGTAAAGAAAAGATCGTTAGTGAATCATCAGTTTCAGAGATTCCATCTGATTATGAAGAATTATTTTCTGTCATGAAAAAAGGCTTTATCGATAGAGATAAAATTGATTGGGAGAATTTGGAGAAAAAAGTAATCGAGAAAACTAAAATATCGAAAGATTCGGCGATTGTAGAGGCAATTACTTTATTAGGAAATAATCATACACATTATCTTACGAAAGATAAAGTGTTATTAACAGGTCGTTTTCCGAAAGCAAAAGTTGAAAGATAAAGTGTTATTAACAGGTCGTTTTCCGAAAGCAAAAGTTGATAGCGCTTGTTTGTTAAAAGTAGAAGATAATAATAAGTTAACTAAAATTCCTGACGTTGCGTATATTAGGATTAAGCGTCATGGGTACAATAAAACAATAAGTGATAAAGACTATATTTTCAATAATCTGAAAATTATTTCTGAACAAGCAAATTCTAATTATTGGATTATCGATTTGAGAGATAATACGGGAGGTTCTAATTGGGTAATGATAACATCTTTATTACCATTTTTTGAAGATAATGTATTAGGATATTCTAAAATTAATAATGATGATATTCCTTGGTCAAAAAAAGATGGATATTTTTTTAATGGAGTTAATAATTTATCAAAAGGATATATTAATTATCCGATAATAAATACAATTCATCCAAGGAAAATTTATGTTTTGATTAATCATAGGACAAGTAGTGCGGGCGAAGCTACATTAATTACGTTAAAATCACTTTCGAATGTGAAAGTTCTAGGTAAGAAAACGATGGGAGCAGCTACTATGAATACGAATACAAAATTGTCTAATGGCGATATGCATAATTTAACAGCTGGATATATGATGGATGCTAAAAAGAACATTTATCCATATGGAATTGAGCCAGATTATGAATTGTGCACAGAAGATGAAATTTTAAACTTTATCAAATCAGATATTAAAGAATAGCTTATTTTTCCCAATTTCCTAACAAAATTCATTACAATTTTATAACGAAAATCTATTCGATATTGGTTATATTTGTAGAGTTTAAATTAATTATAATAATAAATCAAAATAAAACTATATGAGTTCTTATGATGTAGCCGTAATTGGTGCTGGACCTGGAGGATATGTTGCAGCTATTCGCGCAGCGCAATTAGGATTTAAAACAGCAATTATCGAGAAAGAAAGTTTAGGAGGTACATGTCTTAATGTAGGATGTATTCCATCAAAAGCTTTATTAGATTCTTCTCACCACTATTACGATGCTGTAAATCACTTTAAAGAGCACGGAATCGAAATCGATGCTCCAAAAGTAAACTTCACTCAAATGATTGCTCGAAAAGCAGGTGTTGTAGATACTAACGTAGCTGGTATCAAATACTTGATGAGTAAAAATAATATTGATGTTTTAGAAGGTACTGGTGCTTTTAAAGATGCAACTCATATCGTTGTAACAGCTAAAGATGGCTCTACTCAAGAGATTGAAGCTAAAAATACAATTATTGCAACTGGATCAGTTTCATCTGAATTACCATTTGCACCAACAGATAAAACTCGTATCATCACTTCTACAGAAGCATTAGCTTTATCTGAAGTTCCAAAACACTTAATCGTTATCGGTGGTGGTGTTATCGGATTAGAGTTAGGATCTGTTTACTTACGTTTGGGTTCTCAAGTAACTGTTGTAGAATATGCAGACCGTGTTATTCCAGGAATGGATGGTGCTTTGTCTAAAGAGTTGACAAAAGTATTGAAAAAACAAGGAATGAAATTCCACACTTCAACTGGTGTAACTTCTGTTGTAAATAACGGAAATGATGTTACATTAAAAGCAACTTCTAAAAAAGGAGAAGAAATCGAAATTAACGGAGATTACGCTTTAGTAGCTGTTGGTCGTCGTGCTTTCACAGGATCTTTAGGTTTAGAAAACGTAGGAGTAGAGGTTGACGAAAGAGGTCGTATCAAAACAAACGATCACTTACAAACTAATGTTTCTAACATTTATGCGATTGGTGACGTTGTTGCTGGTGCAATGTTAGCACATAAAGCAGAAGAAGAAGGTGTTTTAGTTGCTGAGCAATTAGCAGGTCAAAAACCTCATATCAACTATAACTTAATTCCTGGTGTTGTTTATACTTGGCCAGAAGTTGCAGGAGTTGGTAAAACAGAAGAGCAATTAAAAGAAGAAGGAGTAGAGTACAAAGTTGGTTCTTTCCCTTTCAAAGCTTTAGGACGTGCTCGTGCATCTATGGATACAGACGGTTTTGCTAAAATTTTAGCTGATAAAAACACAGACGAAATCTTAGGAATGCATATTATTGGTGCTCGTGCTGCTGATTTAATTGCAGAAGGAGTTGTAGCAATGGAATTCCGTGCATCTGCAGAAGATTTAACAAGAATGTCTCATGCTCACCCAACATTCTCAGAAGCGATCAAAGAAGCTGCTTTAGCTGCTACAGACAATCGTCCAATTCACGCTTAATCAAATAGATTTAAGATAAATTCCTAAAAAGCTGTTCGTAAGAGCAGCTTTTTTTATAATTTTAAACTTTATAAACATCAAGAATGGAAAATATCACGACTTTATTCAAAGAAAATTGGGACACAATATTAATTACTGTTATATCAGTGATAACATTTTATTTTGTATTTAAATCGAAAGAACGAAAGAGAAGAAATTAATTTTCCTTAAAGTAAACTGGGTTTGGGTAAAGAAATTCATAATTAAATTCATCTTGTATTTTTTGACTTGAAATTATTTTTCCTTCTCGATTTGTAGCGGAAATAATTTCCTTGTTTAATTGATATTCTAACACTTCTTCTTTGGTAGGATGTTTTGGTGCAACAACATTATAAATTGATGAATTTTTATTTGAATTAATCAAGTTCTCAATCACTTGACAAATATCTAGATAATGTATATGATTCACCATTTGAGATAGATTTTGACTATATAAATCTATATATTTAGAAAGAAATCTATCGTCTCCCATTAATCCACCTAAGCGTAAAATAATCAATTGATTGAACTTTTCTTTTAATTGATTTTCAATTGAATAATAAGGATTATTTAAATGAATAGTTTCAATTGGATTTTCAAAAATAATTTCATTATTTTCAGGATAAATAGCTGTTGAACTAAGTAAAATAAGTTGATTGTTATAATCATCTAAAAAGTCAATTAAATGCTGAAACCGTTTTTGTAAATCTTCTAAATTATTTCTTCTTCCAAATGGAATTGTCACAATAACAAAATCATGATTGTGTTTAATTTTTTCAGATTTGTAATGATCAAAATCGATTGAAAAACAATTTTCTGCATCCGAAATTCGTTTCGTAGTTTCAATCAAAAATTGCTTTTCTAAATACTTTTCTAATCTTGATCCCAACCAACCTTTTCCAATAATCAATCCTTTTTTCATTCAATTTTATTAAGCAATAAATATAATACTGTTCTATTTTCTAACCGAAAATAACTTTCTATTTTTGCCAAATGTTAGAAATTCTTTATCAAGACGAATATATTATTGCCATTAACAAACCAAGTGGATTGTTGGTTCACAAATCTTTTTATGCGCGTGATGCATCTGTTTTTGCGGTTCAGGAATTACGCAATCAAATTGGTGGACAACATGTTTATCCTATTCATCGTTTGGATCGTAAAACGTCAGGAGTTTTGCTCTTTGCTTTAGATAAAGAAAGTTTAAAAATTATGAATGATCGTTTTGCAACACGCGAAGTTGAGAAAAAATACTTGGCTATTTTGCGTGGTTGGTCGCCAGAAGAAATGACGATAGACTATGATTTGACGAATGATGATGGTGTAAAGCAAAATGCAATTACCTATTTTCATCGTTTACAAACGGCAGAAATTGATTTAGAATATAACAATCATCCGACTTCACGTTATTGTTTGGTAGAAGCAATTCCCGAAACTGGTCGTATGCATCAGTTGCGCAAGCATTTTCGTCATATTTTTCATCCAATTTTGGGAAGTCGTCCGCATGGATGTAACAAGCAAAATAAATTGTGGTTAGAGAATTTTGGATTGAAAGGAATGATGCTTCACGCGCATGAACTAGTGTTTAATCATCCAATTACAAATGAACAACTTGTTTTGAATGCAAAGGTAAATGAAGAATTTTCTAAAGTTGGAGATATTCTTGGGTTAGATTTAGAAAAATATAAATAATCTTAATTAATATTTCTCAATTTATCATTTATATTAAATTTATAATTCAGAACGTTAAATAATTGAAATTGAGAATAATGTTTCATAAATTAGTAAAACCAAATATCCTTGCTTATGAAACATTATTTTTACTCATTTTTTACTTTATTTCTTTTATTTAATTGTTCAGAAAATAAACCTGAAATTAAAAAGCTCACTCAACAAGAATTAACAGAAACAACAGAATTTAAAGAAGCTTCACCCGAAAAAAAACAATTATTTTCTGAACTTACAGCTTTTCAGAAAGATTTACAAAGTAAGCAAGCTCAGAAAATTCCAGATTATTTGGATTGTCCAAAACGTATCGAAGAATTGGATTTGAATACTAAAAATACAGCGATTCGTACTGATGTTGAGGCAAATTCATTTCGATTATCGACAAATTTAGTTACAGATAATTTTGATTTGATTTACAATGAATTAGATTTGAATATTATTAATGAAGCAATAAAATCTATTCCAGAAACGGATTTATTGGCAAATGATAATGTATCGACAAATGTAAAAATTGGTGAATGCGATTATCATACTTCAATTTTGATGAAAAACAAAGAAGTCGAATTTAATATTAAATCTTCGACACCAAAAAATGAATGTAAAAAAGATCAAAAATGGAAATTTGTTTCGAATGGAGAAATTCTTGTTTTAGATCATCGAAAAATGTTATAATAATAAAAAAAGAAGTTCAAATTTGAACTTCTTTTTTTATATTTTTAATGTGAATGCACATGCATAGAAACCGTGAGATAAGCGAGAATAAAACCGACTAAAATAGAACCAAACTTCTTCAAATTAAATTTATGTCCTTCATTACTTTCAAATAAGATTACTGTAGAAATGTGTAAAAATATTCCCGAAACAATTGCACTCATTTCCAAAGAATAATTAGAAATAATGGTATGTTTTCCTAAGAAATACCCAAATGGAGCTGCTAAAGCAAATAAAGCCATAAATAGAAAACGTTTTGCGTTAGATTCTGTATGTTGACATAATGCGCTAAACAAAATCATTGAAACTGGAATATTATGAACAAAAATTGCCCACATAAAATTGTGAGATTCTGCATTTGCAACAGGAATTCCTTCGATAATCGAGTGTAAAAATAATCCGCCAAAAATTCCGAAAGGAAATTGCTCTTTTTTGTGTAAATGAATATGTCCGTGTTCAACGCCTTTACTGATCGTTTCTAAAATATATTGTACAACAACACCTAATAAAACAAACAATCCAATAGAATGATGGCTATGATTTTCGGATGGATGTCCATAGACTTGTGGCAAAATTTCTAAAACGGTCATCGCCAAAAAATACGCACCACTAAAGGTTAGTAGCAGTTTTGAGTTGTGTTTATTTTTGAGTAATATTCGAGAAAATAAAACTCCAATTAACACACTTGAAATTAAGATTAGACTTTCTTTCATTTGTTTAAAACTAGAATTAATCGGTCAGAAGTTTGTTCATCAAAAGCATCGAGATTATAATTTCCAAATACTTTATCTAAAATAAAACCTTCTGTTTCGTATATTTTTTTGAAATCGTTGAAATAAATTAAACGAACAAACTCTTCAAAATGAAATATTTCGCCTTTATCTGTGAAATCAATTTCTTTTTTGATAAAACCATTTTCGACAGATTTTGTGATTTTGAATAAAATTCCATCAATCAGCTTTTCCTCATAAGGAATCATTGTCGAAACTACTTTTTCTGCATTCAGATAATCTAAAACAAAGATTCCATGTGATTTTATTTGTTGTTTTACAGCTTCAAAAACTTTAAAATTATCTTCATAATTTTCAAAATAACCAAAACTTGTAAAAAGATTGAAAACCGCGTCAAATTCGTTTGGATGATAAACTTCGCGCATATCATGTTTTTCAAATTTTAAATATTCATTTTCAAATTGTTTAGCGTACTTGATACTTTCTTCAGATAAATCGATTCCCAAAACATCAAAACCTAATTTATTTAATGTAATAGCATGTCGTCCCTTTCCACAAGCTAAATCTAACACTTTTGCGTACTGTGGAAGTTGTAAATATTTCGTGATTTTTTGAATAAAATCTTCCGCTTCTGTTAAGCTTCTGTTCTTGTATAAAATATGATAATATGGCGAGTTAAACCATTTCACAAACCATTGTAAATCCATTGTTGTTATTATTGGCAATTTGAGCAAGTTCCTGTGATGACGCAATTGCAATCTTGCATCGAAAATCCTTCGGGTAAATTAATTTTTATTTCTTCTTTTAAGCAAATAAGTTGATTGCAAGTCGTGCAACGAAAATGAAAATGATCGTGGTGATGCTGTGTATGCTCACAACACGTCTTGCACATGGCAAAATAATTTACGCCATCATCTCCCACAACTTTATGCATCATTCCGTCTTCGCAAAAATTATTCAGAATACGATAAATCGTTGCTCTGTCCATTTTTCCTTGCAATTGCGTTTCAATTTGTTCCTGATTTAATGCAGTCGTACACGAATTGAACAAATCAATAACCGCTTGTTTGGTTGGTGTATTTCGTCTTTTCATTTCTTAATGCAAATATGTTGCAATAATAAGATAATTCTGAGAAATAAAAAAATCCTATTCACTTTCGAATAGGATTTTTTTGTCTAGCTGAATTTATTTTCAGTTTCTTATTTTTTTATGTCTGATTCTGAAACGAATTTAGAATGACTTTTTGTTGAAATTAAATTTACTTAGAAATAGCCTCACATTTTTCTTTTAACCAAGTTGTTTCTTTCTCATCTAAGAATGGAGAAATTTTCTCGAAAACAAATTGATGATAATTATTCAACCATGCAATTTCTTCGTTTGTCATTAAATTAACATCAATCAAATTTTTCTCAATTGGGAAAACTGTAATAATCTCAAATTTTAAGAAATCACCAAACTGAGTAGACATTGCAGGTTGTACAATCATTAAATTTTCGATTCTGATTCCGTATTCACCATCGCGATACAAACCAGGCTCGTTAGAAAGTACCATTCCGGCTTTTAGTGGTGTTAAATTTTCTTCTAAACGAATACTTTGTGGTCCTTCGTGTACACATAAGAAATGACCAACACCATGTCCAGTTCCATGTCCGTAATTGAAGCCCTTTTCCCAAAGCGCTTTACGAGATAAAACATCTAACAAAGAACCACGAGAATTAATAGGAAAAATAGCTTTCGATAAACCAATATTTCCTTTAAGAACTAAGGTGTAATCTGTTTTTTGTTGCGCTGTTGGTTCTCCTAACATCAATGTGCGCGTAATATCTGTTGTTCCTTCCAAAAACTGAGCTCCAGAATCGATTAACAACATTTCTTTTCGACCTAATGTATAAGCAGTTTCAGGCGAAGCAGAGTAGTGGTTCATTGCGCCGTGGTCTGCGTAACCACAGATTGTTCCGAAACTTGCACCTTTACAATTTTCCTGTTGCAAACGGAAAAATTTCAATTGCTCATCAACTGTAACTTCATTAATATTATTGTCGATATTTTCTTCTAACCAGATGAAAAATTTAGTCAATGCAACGCCATCTTTTACCATAGCATTTCTGAAACCTTCTTGCTCGATTTCATTTTTAACCGATTTTAAGTTTGTTACTGGAGAAGCAGCTAAATTAATAGTTGAAGAAGTAGAAATTGCTTCGTATAACGATTGATTAATTCGATTTCCATCTACCAATACATGCGATTTTTCGTTTTGTTTCTTTAAATAATCATAAATCGTTAAATAAGGTTGAATTGTAATTCCTTCATTTGCTAAAGCAGTTTTTGTTTCTGGAGTTACTTTCGCTTCATCTATAAATAAATACGCATTTTCTGTATCTACAGCAGCATACGAAATTGTCAATGGATTATAGTTAACATCATTTCCACGAATATTAAATAACCACGCAATTTCATCCAACGAATTCATGATATACATATTTGTATTCGCTTTTTTCATCTCATTGCGTACTTCCGAAATTTTTTCTGAAGCAGATTTTCCAGCAAATTTTACATCATAAATATAGAATGGATTCTCTGGTAAAGCAGGACGATCTTGCCAAGCTAAATCAATTAAATCAATATTTTTAACTGAAAGTTGATTGAATGAAAACTCGTTATAATTTTCTGCAAAAGCATTGTGCGCAAACATTTGCGGATTAAGACCAACAACTTCTCCTTCTTTTAATTGAGAAATAATCCATTCGTTGATAGAAGGAGTTTCTGGCATTCTCATTTTCATCAACTCAAAAGTCGTGTCTTTTAATTGATCTTCTGCCTGAATAAAATATCTCGAATCTGTCCAAACAGCTGCTTTTTCTAACGTAACAACTGCAGTTCCAGCCGATCCATTGAAACCTGAAATCCATGTACGCTCTTTCCAACGATTTGGTAAATATTCGCTTCCGTGCGGATCTGTTCCAGGAATAATTGTTGCGCTAACTCCATTTTGTTTCATAACCTCTCTCAAAGCTGAAAGACGATCTGTGATTTTTTCCATTTTATATCGAATTCTAAAAAATTAAACTTTAATAGCCGAAAGGTACGAAGAATGTCGATGAAGGAAAATATAGAAATTAAGAAATATTATTAAGATTATTATCTGGTTTCATCACGATGTTTTTCTGATAAAACAGGTTCTGCAAAAGCAATAAATTCATTTTCTTGTAATTCGATTAATTTATCAAAAACAGATTTATAATTTATTTTTAAAGGAATTTCTAGAACAAAGTATTTTTCATTCAGCGCTTCACTTTCACAATTCAAATTCTTGAAAATATTTCTAATATCATCTCTATTAATTTCATCATTCATTATTATAACTTGAACTGTCGAATTTCCAGAAAATTCAATTACTTTTCTAAAAGTCAAACATTCTTCATCGTTATCATATTCAGCAAATACTATATCGTCACTTGAAAAACATGGACCATAGAACGGAATATTTTCAATTTTATATAATCCTTTTTCTTTGTCTATGGTTTCTGTCCAAAGTGTTTCAACTATTTCTTCTTCTAAAACCTTACTATAATATCGAACCAATATTTTTTCATATTTAGTTTCTTGATCCATGAAATATTTTTTGTTAAGATATAAATTAGTTTAGAATATCGAAAAACAATTATTCCTTTCTCAATTTCCTTTATTTCCCGTACTTTTGTAAAAATTTTATTTCCTTGGAAAATTTCAGAATGATTGCGAAAACCTTTTTTGGTTTCGAAGAAATATTAGCGCAAGAATTAAAAGCGTTGGGTGCGGCAGATGTTAAAATTCAAAACCGAATGGTTGAATTTAATGGCGATTTAGGTTTTATGTACAAAGCAAATTATAGCTTGCGTACGGCACTTCGTATACAGAAGCCAATTCTTTCGTTTTCTGCGAAAAATGATCATCAATTGTACGAGAAATTCAAAAAATTCCATTGGGAAAATTATTTGAATGTCGATCAAACTTTTATGATTGATCCAACTGTTCATTCAGATTATTTTACGCATTCACATTACGCAGCGCTTAAAGTGAAAGATGCTATTGTAGATCGATTCAAAGAAAAAAATGGTCGTCGTCCAAGTATCGATAAAGATTTTCCAGATGTACGTTTCAATTTACATATTTCGCACGATAAAATAACGTTGTCGTTAGATTCTTCGGGTGAATCTTTACACAAACGTGGTTATCGCGAAGAAACTGGTCCAGCTCCAATTAATGAGGTTTTAGCTGCAGGTTTGTTGTTGCAAGCAGGTTATGATGGAAAAGGAAATTATCTTGATCCAATGTGTGGTTCGGGAACAATGTTGATTGAAGCGGCGATTATTGCAAATAATATTCCGCCACAAATTCATCGTAAGCATTTTGCTTTTCAGAATTGGCCAGATTATGACGAAACATTGTTTACACAAATTCGTAATACGCGTCTAAATCGAATCAAAGAATCTGAATATAAGATTGTTGGATACGAAATTTCTCCAATGATGGTAAAAATTGCGCAGATGAATATAAAATCTGCTGATTTAGAAGATTTCATCGAAATTCGTCACCAAGATTTCTTTACATCTAAAAAGGAATTATTCCCAGTTTTATTGGTGTTCAATCCTCCTTATGATGAGCGTATTGAAAACAATAACCAAGAATTTTATAAACAAATTGGAGACACGTTAAAATCGAGTTATCCAAATACATTGGCGTGGTTTATCACATCAGATTTACAAGCCAAAAAATATGTCGGTTTACGTCCTTCGAAAAAGGTAAAAGTGTTTAACGGTAAGTTAGAATGCGACTTTTTACAATACGAAATGTACGAAGGAAGTAAAAAAGCTAAAAATCAAAATTAAGAGAAGTGAGTCAATTTATAAAAGAAATTTGTCAAGATCAAAAAGTATATCTTTTAACTTCGGAAGAAGGTTTTGCAGTTTCGTATTCAGAGGAATTTGAGTATGAAGATGGCTCTAATTTAGAGGTTATTTGTTTTTGGTCGAATACATATTTAGCTGAAAAAGCGAAACAAAATCAATGGGCAAATCATATAATTGATTCGATAGATTTGAATACTTTTTTAGAAGAATGGTTGTTTGGAATGATTGAAGAAGTTTCTTTGGTCGGAATTAATTTTGACGAAACTTCGAAAGGAGAGGAGCAAAGTCCATTGGATACAATTTTGGCAATTGTTCACGAATTGAATCAATCGAAATCAACTTTCAAATTGAATCATTTTAAGAGTTTAGATGAAATTCAGAAAGTGACATTAGAGTTGAAAGAATCATTCAATCAATAATATATTTTGGAAAAAGAAGATTTGCAACTTTCGATAATTATTGCCGTTTACGAACGTCAAGATGAATTGACAGAATTATTGTCAAGTTTAGCGAAACAAACGGATAAGTTATTCGAAATTATTATTGTAGATGATGGTTCTCAAAATAAATTGGATACAGTTTGTGCTAAATTTGAAACTCAATTAGATCTTCATTATTATTACAAAACAAATTCAGGTCCAGGAAAATCGAGAAATTATGGAATGGAAAAAGCGAATGGAAATTATTTCATTTTCTTAGATTCTGACACGATTATTCCTTCGACTTATATCGAATCGGTTAAAAAAGAATTGACAAGCAATTTTGTTGATGCTTTTGGTGGTCCAGATGATGCAGATGATTCGTTTACAGATTTGCAAAAAGCGATTACATTTTCGATGACTTCTTTTTTGACAACAGGAGGAATCCGTGGAGGAAAAAAACAAATTGGTAAATTTCAGCCGCGTAGTTTCAACATGGGAATTTCTCGAAAAGCCTACGAAAAAACAGGTGGTTTTGCGGATTTACGCGTTGGAGAAGATCCAGATTTATCGCTGCGTTTATGGGAAAATGGTTTTGAAACACGATTATTTCAAGATTCGAAAGTGATTCATAAACGTAGAACTTCGTTAAAGAAATTTGCAAAACAAGTCTATCAATTTGGAGTTGGGCGTCCAATTCTAAATCAACGTCATCCAAATTATATCAAACCAACTTTTTGGTTTCCGAGTATATTTTTTGTCGGAACTTTAGTTGCGTTTCTACTTTTATTGTTGAGTTTTATTCTTCCGAAACATCAATTTATTCTACAAATTCCGTTTGTTTTGTGGCTAATTTATATGTTTTTGATTTTTATTTTCTCTACAATTCGTTTCAAATCTGCGGTTGTAGGTTTATTAACAATTCAAACAACTTTAATTCAATTTTTCAATTATGGTTACGGATTTTTAGAAAGTCAATTCAGGTTGAATATTCTCAAACAAAATCCTAAAAAGGCATTTCCGAGTCATTATCATATCGATTAAATATAAAAAATAAAGGTCAAGATTTCTCTTGACCTTCTTAATTTCAAAGCATTGCTTTGACATCTAACTTAAAATACTAATAAGCTCAAATTTAACATTTATTGTTGAAATTAAACTATAAATAATTTGTTATATTTTGTTAATCAATTAGTTAAAATTAATTTTAATAATTATTATTAATGATAATAAAGTAATAGTTGATTAATTTTCTAAAATAGTTAGTTGTAAAGAAATCTATTCTATTTAAAGTTATTTGAGTTTAAAATTTTTTATTTTAACTATTTATACTTGTTCCATTCAATCTTTTCGGTTAGTTCTCTCAAATATTTCGTAATTTTGCAGACTTAAATTAGAGTAATGCGTACAAAATCGACTGGAAAAAAGAAAATTAATGTAATTACGTTAGGATGTTCTAAAAATGTATACGATTCTGAGGTGTTAATGGGACAGCTAAAAGCCAATGGGAAAGAGGTTGTACATGAACAATCTGGGGAAATTGTAGTGATTAATACTTGTGGTTTCATTGATAATGCAAAGGAAGAAAGTGTTGATACAATTTTAGATTATGTGCAACGTAAGGAAGATGGTTTGGTAGAAAAAGTTTTCGTGACAGGATGTTTGTCAGAGCGATATAAACCAGATTTAGTTGAACAAATTCCAAATGTTGATCAATATTTTGGTACGCGCGAGTTACCATTATTGTTAAAAGCTTTAGGAGCAGATTACAAGCACGAATTAGTTGGAGAACGTTTAACAACAACTCCTCGTCATTATGCTTATCTTAAAATTGCAGAAGGTTGTGATCGCCCTTGTTCTTTCTGTGCAATTCCTTTGATGCGTGGAGGAAATGTTTCTCGTCCAATCGAAGATTTAGTTACAGAAGCTACTAAATTGGCAAAAAATGGAACGAAAGAATTAATTTTGATTGCGCAAGATTTAACGTATTATGGATTAGATATTTATAAAAAACGTGAATTAGCGACTTTATTAAGAGAGTTAGTGAAAATTGAAGGAATCGAATGGATTCGTTTGCATTACGCATTTCCAGCTGGTTTCCCAGAAGATGTTTTGGATGTAATTCGCGAAGAACCTAAAGTTTGTAATTATATCGATATTCCGTTACAACATATTTCGACAAAATTATTAAAATCAATGCGTCGTGGTACAACACACGAAAAAACAAATGCTTTGTTAGATGCAATGCGTACAAAAGTTCCTGATATGGCGATTCGTACAACGTTAATTTGTGGTTATCCAGGTGAAACCGAAGAAGATTTCCAAGAAATGAAAGCGTGGGTACAAGAGCAAAAATTTGATCGTCTGGGATGTTTTACTTATTCACACGAAGAAAATACACATGCTTATAATTTGGAAGATGATGTTCCAGAAGAAGTAAAACAACAACGTGTTGAAGAGATTATGGAAATTCAATCTCAGATTTCGTACGATTTGAATCAAGAAAAAATTGGAAAACAATTTAGAGTAATGATTGATCGCAAAGAAGGTGAGAATTTTATTGGTCGTACAGAATATGATTCGCCAGATGTTGATAATGAAGTTTTGATTTCTGCAATTGATACCTATTTACCAGTTGGTGATTTTGTAAATGTAGAGATTATCGAAGCTTACGAATTCGATTTAATTGGAAAAGTAATTGATTAATCAATTTTAGATATAACAAAAAACCACTTCAAATGAAGTGGTTTTTTTATGCTTAATTTTTTTCTTTATTTTTTCAATATTTCATCAAAAAATTCTTTCGAATCGTTATCAAACGTAGGTTTTTGTAACAATAATTGAGAGATTTTCACAATTTTATCAAAATCTTGTTGTGTAAAATATTCACCAAAATGTTCATTGCAAAAATCACCTAAATTTCCTAAAACGATATTCACTTCTTCTTCGCTCAACTCACCTTTTTGTTTCCAACGTTCACGGAACAAACTTGCAGCTAAATAAGAAGAAATATCGATCAAATCATCTATCGAAATATTAGATCCGTTTTTCAATTTTGCCATAATCAACGTATCCATATCGCGATAAATTACTTCTCGTATTGTCAAATCTTTATTTTCCATTCTTTGTATTCTTTCGCAAAATTAGAGATTAAAATTTGGATCTACTTGAAATTTCATCAATTCTTTCGTCTTCGGATGCGTAAATTCTAAGGATTCGGCATGTAAATGTAAACGATTTGTTTTCGTACCATATAAATCATCACCAATAATTGCCGCATTTAGTCCTAAACGATGCGAAGCATGCATGCGTAATTGATGTGTACGACCAGTAATTGGATAAAAATAGACAAGCGTTTTATTGTCTTTTCTTGCAATGACTTCATACTTTGTCTGCGCCGTTTTTCCATGTTCATAACAAACCATTTGTCTCGGTCTATCGTCCAAATCCACACGTAAAGGTAAATCTATAAAACCATTATCGCGCTCAACATTTCCATCTAAAAGTGCAATGTAGCGTTTCTGAACTTTACGTTTAATGAATTGTTGTTGAAGAAGTTTATGACTTTCTTTATTTAACGCCAAAACAAGAATTCCAGAAGTTGACATATCCAAACGATGAACAATAATTGGACCTGTTGCCAATGGAAATTGATGTTTAATTCTAAGATAAACAGAATCTTTAATCTCAATTCCAGGAACAGAAAGAAACTCTTCTGGTTTATTGATGACAACCAAATCATTATCTTGATATAAAATTTCTAACTCTTCAACAGTTGAATTTTGCTTCAACAATAAGTTTTCATTCAGTTCAATTCCTTGCAACATATGTCCTAAAATAGGCTCACATTTTCCTGTACAAGCTGGATAAAATTGACCATGTTTTCTAACCTCAGATTTTGGCGAATCTCCCCACCAAAACTCAGCCATACAAATTGGTTCTAAATCATTTTGAAATGCATATTGCAATAATTTGGGTGCAGCACATTCACCAGCAGCAGCTGGAGGTTGTTGAAATACAGTTGTTGAAAAAATTTCTAATAATCCTTTTTCTTGCTTAAACTTATTCAAGAATTGATATTGATTAAACAATTGATTTTGAAGTGAATTAGATTTTATTTTTCGTTCTTCTTTTAATGAATTGATTTCAGTCTCAAAAACATTTATTTTGTTTAATAAAAGTTGTTTTTCAGCATCAAGTTTTTCACTCAAAACTCTGAATTCATATTTATCACGTAAACTTTGTTTGATTAAATCTTCTTCAAAAAATTGAATTTCTTCTTCAGATAAAGTTGATGAAATTGTTTCGCGTTGAGATTTTCTATCTTTTTTATTTGATTTTAAAAGTTGTTTTCCTTCTTCAATTTTTAATTTAGAATTGATTTCAAATTGAATAAAATCTTCTTTAACTTGTAAATAGTTTTGATCATTTTCTAATGATTCTAAAATACGATTGATTTCATTCAGACGTTCTTCTTGTTCTAAGAAAAAACCATTTTTATTCAACATATCAAAAATAGGTGGAACAAAAAATTTGTGCTGATTAGTATTAGCCAATTTACCTGAAACTGCCGCTAAATATCCTACTTCATTCTTTTGATTTCGAACAATTAAAACACCAAACATTTTACCAATTGGAGTAGAAGATAGATCATTTTCTAAACCAAAATTATGTTCAAAATCGGTTTGATTTTCCAAGTATTCTTGTACCTCTTTGCATGCTTGTTTTGCAATTTCAGTTGGTTCATAATAAAATGGATAATCAAACTTTTTAGGAAGTTCGTATGTTGTAATTGGTTGTTTAAAATATTGAAAATAATTGGACATTTGCTTCTTTAAAATCGATGCAAAGATACAGTTTAAGCAATAAATTTTGAAATTGTATTACTCAATTCGTTCCAATAAATACCAATTATCTTTCAATTTTTCAGATATTTTATATTCATTTTGAAACTTATAACTATTTTTATTCTCTGGATTTTTGTATTTATAGAGACTAAATTTTGCAGGTAAGTTATCATAGTTTTTGATAGCACTTTTATTTTCATTAAGAAATTTTGATTTATGAATTCTTATATATTCTATTGTATCATATTCCAAATAAAAGTAGTGGATAGAATCATTATAAAAAATATTAGTTTTCTCATTCTGTTTAATATGATATACAATACGTTAATATGCATATTTTTAAACAAAAAAATCCCTCAATTTCTTGAAGGATTTTAAATTTTATTTGATCGAAAAAATTAATTACAACCACTCATCATCATCTTCTGAATCTTCTAATTCAGCATCGATGAATTGAATATAAAATGCAATAATTTCTCCTTTTTCATTGTATCCAAAGTAAGCAGGATAAATTCCTTCACCAAAACCAGCTTGAAAAATTGGCGATTTGAATTCTGTATTTGGAATTGTCCAATTGATCCAATCTCCTTCTTCTGATTGATATTTCGGATTATTTTTAGCGTTTTCTACAAATAATGCATTGAAATAATCATCATATAAATTTACATCACCTTTACTTTCGAATTCATCAATAAACTTTACAAAAGAATCTTTTGCTTCTGCATCAACAATTGTTGCTAAACCACTTTCGATAGAAAAACCAAAATATTCTCCTTCTTGTAATTCATCAATCAACTCAATTCCTTTCATTGCTTCTTCATAACGAACAGGTTTTTCGTTTGTAAAAGCAACTTTGATACAACCAATCAAATTCTCAACATCACCATCGTCTTCAAATTTTACGATGCTTGCAGTTACAGGAAAATTACCTTTTGGCGTTTCAAGGAAATAAGGATCTTTGTCCATTGATAAATATTCACCCAAAGGATCATTCACAAAGATTTTTCCAGACGGTAAAGAAACTTCTCCCATTTCAATTTGGTCGATTTCTACACCTCCAATTTCTTTATCTGTAAAATATTTTTCTAAATCATTAGGAGCTAAAGTGAATTCTCTTTTAGATTCCCAAGTTTTTAACCATTCTGCTGTTGGTTGCATAAATTATTGTTTTTAAGTGGTACAAAATTACATTAAATAATGAGACTAGCTTAACTTTTATATGTTAGTGAAAAATTAAATTATCTTAATTTTTTTCTCAACTCGTTCTTATCAATATCATATTCTAAATGCATGATCGAAATTAAATCATCTTCAGAAAGTAAATTGTTTTTGTAATATTGAATTAAAAATGATTCGATTTTAGAAAATTCATTTAATGATTTTTGTAAAAAATAAGCTTCAACAAATTGATTATCTTTTGTTTTTAATGTAATTAAATTACTAATTCCGTGCGAACCTTCTGGGTTTTCGAACTCACCAAATTCTTTTACAGCTTTTCCTTTGTAATCTTCATTATCAATGACAATAGAAAATAAATCGTTGATTGAAAAAGTTTGATCCTTTACAGAAATTGTATCTTTTGTAAATGTCAATTTTCCATCAAAATTACCTTTCAATTCTGTAGTAGGTCTTTTAAAATAACCATTCCAATAAGCAACAGCAGTAGCTAAAAGCCCAATAAAAATGTAATAATACGTTTGATTTTTAAAAACTTTCAGCTCCAAAAACACAAAACTAATTACAGTAACGGCGAGAAATGATAAGATTACTTTCGCAATTTGTTTATTATTTTTTTTAGGTTTTTCTGGTACAAAAATTTCAAAACTATAACTATCCATGTGCTATTTCTTTACGAACTCTACTTAAACTTTCGGGTGTGATGCCTAAATATGAGGCGATCATCCATTGTGGTATGCGAGAAAGTTGGTTGGGATAAAGACGCATAAATTCTAAATAACGAGTCTTTGCAGATGCACCAAGTAATAAATTAATACGATCTTGTAAACTGCGCACATGATTTTGAATTAATTTATTTTGAGCAGCTAAATAATTTGGATTTAATCGAGTGATTAGATTATTTAATTTTTCATTCAATAAAATAACGGTAGAATCTTCTATTGCTTGAATATAAAACTTTGATTGTTGCTTACAAAAAGCACTATTTCTATCACTTACAATCCAATTTTCTGTTCCGAATTGTAAAACATGTTCTTTTCCGTTTTCATCTATTGTATAAGAACGAATAACACCAGATTCAACAAAAAAATAATCTTCGGAATATTCGCCAGGTTCTAAAATAAATTCATTCTTTTTGATGTGTTTTACTACCAGAAATTTTTCAATTTCTGCCCATTGTTCTTCTGTGAGATCAATAATATTTGATAAATGTTTTTTATAATTTTCCATATGTATAGGAATGTGCAACAAATTTAAGAGAAATTAATCAATAAAATTGTATCAATATTTGTTACAATTGAAAATTTTGTACTAAATTTGTCCCATCGATTTAGAGAAATGAATAATTTAAGATTTGCAACGGCGATTCATATTTTAGTTTTGACTGAAAAATTTAAAGGACAATTAATTACTTCTGATTTTATTGCTGGAAGTATTAATGTGAACCCTGTTGTGGTTCGTCGTGAAATAAAATTCTTGAAAGAAGCAGGTTTTATCGATTCGAAAAAAGGTAAAGAAGGAGGAATTTATTTAGTTAAAAATTCTGCTGATATTTTATTAGGTGATGTGTATAAAATTGTCAATCAAGAAAATGTTTTTGGACGAATGAATCATACCAATCCAGAATGTCCAGTTGGTAAACAAATGAATGACAATCTTGAAAGATTATTTGATAATGCTGAATCAGATTTAATTAAATCGTTAAATCATAAAACTTTAAAACAATTTTCTGATGAATTTCAGTAAAATTTTTTATCTTTAAATGTAACAAAATTAATTACAATATAAAATTAAATAAAATGAGAGTAGCAGTAATTGGAGCAACAGGTTTTGTAGGCTCACATATCGTAGAAGAATTGGTAAATAGAAATCAATCTATCAAAGCATTTGCACGAAATACTGACAAGGTTTTAGATAGTAAAAATGTAGCAAAAGTGGCGTTAGATGTAAACGATGTACAGGCTTTGGCGACAGATTTGAAAGGTGCTGATGTAGTTGTAAGTGCATTTAATGCAGGTTGGGCAAATCCAAATATTTATGAGGATTATTTGAAAGGTGCAAAAGCAATTGAAGAAGCAACTAAATTAGCTGGTGTAAAGCGTTTGATTGTTATTGGTGGAGCGGGAAGTTTGTATGTGAATGATCAAAAAGAATTACAAATTGTAGACACACCAGATTTTCCTGAACAAATAAAACAAGGCGCTTTGGCAGCGAGAGATTATTATAATATCTTGAAACAAGATAATGAGTTGGATTGGACAATGTTTTCTCCAGCGCCAGAAATGCATCAAGGAACATCTGGAGAGCGAAAACGAACATATCGTTTAGGCAATGATGTACCAGTTTTCAATGCAGAAGGGCGTAGTATTTTGTCTGTGGAAGATGTTGCAGTGGTGATTGCAGATGAAATAGAAAATGCAAATCATATAAAAAGCAGATTTACAGCAGCTTATTAAGATATTTGAGTAAATTTACAATAAAATTATTTTTATAGGACAATTTTTTGTTTTTGGTACGGTTTGTGAAAAACAGATAACAAATACAAGAATAATGAAATTGTCAATCGCAATAGGAAGTTTAATCCTAAGTTTAGGATTTGTTCTAATATGCTCTTTTCTAAATCTTGGTGTATTTTTTAATCAACTACTTGGAGTAGTTTTTCTGTTCTGTAGTTTGTTTATGGGGTATTTAGGTTTCGTCAATTTATTTGATTACCTAAATCATTCAAGATTATTAAATAAAGGAGTAAAAGTAAAAGCACATATTATTGAAATAAAAAGAGGTTTATTAGGAGAAAATCATTTGCCAGATTATATAGTTGAAGTCTTTTATAAACATCCTAATAATGAGAAAATTTACTATACAGAGTTTGAATATTTTGGAGATGTTAATGCAAATGAGATTTTAAAAAAAGGAAAAGATGTCGATATCTTAATCGATCCTCAAAATCCAGAAAATATATATTATAAAAATATAATTTAAAAAAGGCTGTCCTAACAAATAGACAGCCTTTATTATTTTTATTAGGATAAAAACTATTGTTTGATATACGTTTTATTTCCGTTATCGTTGATATAGTATTTTCCACCTTTTGGTCCTACATAAACTTTGTGTCCATTGTAAGTCCCTGCAGTAGTTGTTTTAGCTACAGTCGTTTTTGTTTCTTTTTTTGGAGTAGTCGTTTTCTCCACTTTTTTTTCTGAAGCTACTTTTTTGTCATTGACTGTTTTAGCAGTTGCATCAGTTTTCTTAGTTGTAGTTGCTTTTACATCCTTTTTTGTTTCTGTTACTTTTTTATCAGTTGTAGCCTTTGTTTTTGCCATTTCTGTTTTAGCAGTTTTAGTTGGAGTTTTAGTTTGAGCAAATGCTACAGTAGATCCAGTAAATGCAAATAAGCTAAGCGCGATAGCTGTTTTTTTAATTAAATTCATAGTGATTTTGTTTTGAATTGTTATTTATATTCAGTTAAAATTTCTATTCAATATTAAACAAATTATCATCCAAAACAATAAGAATAAACTTAAGATTAGCTTAAGAAAAATTATTTTAAATGATCCAATAACATTTCTGCTGTCGCTGGGTTTGTAGCTAATGGAATATTGTGTACATCGCACAGTCTCAATAACATATTTACATCTGGTTCGTGCGGATGTTTTCCCATCGGATCTCTAAAAAAGAAAACCATATCTGTTTTTCCTTCTACAACTCGAGCAGCAATTTGCGCGTCACCACCAAGAGGACCAGATAGATAGCGCGTAACTTTTAGTCCAGTTTGCTCCGCATACTTTCCTGTCGTTCCTGTTGCGATAAATGTGATATTATTATTGTTTAAAGCTTCTTTATGTTTCATTAAAAAATTGACCATTTCAGCTTTTTTTCCATCATGAGCGATCAATGCTATTTCCATATATTTTTTCTATTTAATCTAAAATATTACTTTTGTACAAAGTTAGCAGAACAATCTTAAATAACGAGTTGTTTTCAGAATTATAAATAGTATACGACTATGAAATTTAATTTATTAACGGTAAAAGAAATTGTAAAATTAACGGCTGATGCTGTTCAAATTTCGTTTGATGTTCCTGAGGAATTACACGAAGAATACAATTTTTTACCTGGACAATATATCACTCTTAATATTAATGGAGAACGAAGAGATTACTCTTTATGTGAATCTCCTAAAGATAAAAAATGGAGCATTGGGGTTAAATCTCAACCAAATGGAAAGATTTCTTCTTATTTAGTAAATGAACTAAAAGTTGGTGATCAATTAGAAGTTTCTACGCCAAGTGGACGTTTTTCTATTCCTACAAAACCAAACGAAAAACGTACGTTATTAGCTTTTACAGCGGGTAGTGGAATCACGCCAATTATGAGTATGTTGGAGTTTACATTGCAGACTGAAGAATGGGTAAATTTTCATATTTTTTATGTAAATAGAGACGAGAACTCAATCATGTTCAAAGAGCGTTTGACAGAATTAAAACAAAAATATCCAAACAATGTTTTCATTCATCATTTTTATACGCGCCAAGATCAGGAGAATTTCATTTACAATGGACGAATTGATGAGAAGAAATTTGATTTAATCTTGAATCAAATTATTGATATCAACGAAGTAGATGAAGCAATGGTTTGTGGACCAGAAGAAATGATTTTGACTTTAGCGAAGAAAATCAATGAAGCGGGAATTATCGAGAAACATATTCATTTCGAAATGTTTAATCCTTCAGTGAAAACAGAAGATATTTTTACAAAACATGACGAAGGACCTCAAACGGTTCAAGTTACTGTAACACTTGATGGAGAAACTTCTGAAGTGACTTGGGATAGAGGAAAAAATTTGATTGATACAATGTTAGACGCTGGTATTGATGCGCCTTATTCATGTAAAGGTGGTGTCTGTTCGTCTTGTATGTGTAAGATAACGGAAGGCGAAGTGCATATCGGAGACAACTATGTATTAACAGATTCTGACTATGAAGAAGGAATGACGTTAGCGTGTATTTCTCGTCCAAAAACAGCTACTTTAGCAATTGATTTTGATGAAGTTTAAGTTTAAGAACAATATATTTTAAATCAAAAAGGCGAGCTGAATTCAGCTCGCCTTTTTGATTTATATTTGTTCGCTTTGAATTAGAATTTTATCATCTAAATCTTTATTTAATTTTCCTCATCAAACATTTCCTTGAACGAGACAAATTCTCTTCCCGGAAGAATTAAATTTAAAGCAACTCCAATTATAGATGCCAAAGCCATTCCTTCTAAAGAAAATAAATCTCTGATGTGAATTGCCGCACCACCAATTCCTATAATTAGGATAACAGATGAAATGATTAGGTTTCGTTTTATCTTAAAATCAACTTTATTTTCAATTAACATTCTCAAACCACTCGAAGCAATAATTCCGAATAATAAAATAGAAACGCCACCCATAACTGGTGTTGGAATTGTACTTAATAATGCTGAAACTTTACCACAAAATCCAAATAAAATAGCAAAACAAGCTGCTCCAATAAATACATAAATACTAAAAGCTCTTGTAATAGCTAAAACACCAATATTCTCGCCATACGTCGTGTTTGGAGGCCCACCTAAACAAGCGGCAATCATTGTTGCAATTCCGTCACCTAACATAGATCGGTCTAAACCTGGATCTTCAATTAAATCTCTATTCACGACTTTACTCAAAACTAATTGATGCCCGATATGTTCTGCGATTGGTACAATTGCAACCGGAATCATTAAGAAAATAACATACCAAGACAAAGTTGGTGTGTAATCTACAAAAGGAATGGTAAAATCTGGAATCATAAACCATTTAGCTTCTATAACAGGATTTAGGTCGACAACTCCCATTGTAATTGCAAAAAGATATCCACCAATAATTCCGACCAAAACTGGAATTACACTCAAAAAACCTTTACTGAAAATTGCTGTAATTATCGTGATAATTAAGGTAACAAAACCAATTGTAACATAGGTTAAATCATATTCACCAGAAGGATTATTCGTTACCATTTTGATTGCTGTAGAAGCTAATCCAAGACCAATTACCATAATTACTGGACCAACAACAATAGGAGGTAAAAGTTTCATTAACCATTTTGTTCCAGCCGTTGCTATAAAGAGTGCGACCAATGAATAGGTAACTCCAACTAAAAAACTACCAACCAAGAAACTTCCTGTCGCAATTCCACTTTCTGGGTTTGCTTCTAAAGCTTTCATTGCGATAATTGGATTGATAAAAGCAAATGAAGAACCAAGGTAAGAAGGGACTTTTCCTCGCGTAATTAAGATGAAAACTAAAGTTCCGATTCCGCTCGAAATTAATGCAATTGCTGGAGACATTCCTGTCAAAGCAGGAACTAAAACTGTTGCACCAAACATTGCAAAAAGATGCTGTATACTTAATAATATACCTTGTCCTAACTTCGGTTTTTCGTCGATAGCTAAGATAATACTTTGGTCATTTTGTTGACTCATTTGTAAAAGAAATTGAAAATTGTTTTGTTTGAATGCAAAAGTAGCTCAAAACGATTAATAAGTATAGAAATCATATAACTATTTAGCGAAATCTTGTAAATGATTTTGTACCAATTCTTGCGAAATTTGTAATACAAAAATCAATGAATTATGGAAACAAAAGAATTAAAATTCAAAACAAATATAAATTGTAGTGGTTGCGTGAGCAAAGTGAAACCTTTTTTAGATAAGTTAGATGGTTTAGAAGCTTGGGAAGTTGATACTGATAATCCAGACAAAGTTTTGTCTGTAAAAATTAATCAAGCAACAGACGAAGAAATTATTGATACAATTGAGGAAGTTGGTTTTTCAGCTGAATTAATTGAGGAATAGATATTTTTTTAGGTAGAATGACTTATTTTTTGTGATAGTTTAAGTCAATATAATCTCAAGTTAATCTTGTGTTGACTTGAGATTTTTTATTTTTTCGAAATTGTAGAAAGAAAAGTACGCCCATAGCAAGTTGAAGAATAAATAATAAAATAATCCACGTATTCATTTTTGCTGCAAAATCAGATAATTGATTGTACATTCCATCATATTTATCTACCGAAGTTTCAGCTATATTTTTCACAAACTGTATATCGTTCGATTTTTCAATGAGCATAATTTGTTCACCTTTATAACCTTCATTTTTATTCGGAACAACTTCAATTTGATTAGCGCTTACAAAAAACAGAAAAATACTAATGATTGTAGATAAAAATAATAGAAAATAATTGATGTATTTCATGGGCTATAAAATGTTGAGCAAAGATACATTAACTTTTCTTAGCTTGCTGTATATGCGCCAAATGATGACTACAATGCCAAGCATAAATTGCAAGATTTGTTTACTGATGACGAAATTTTTTGTCCCAATCACTTTCAACAAAAGAATTTAACAAAGTAACCCAACGTTGATGCAGCCTTCAGAACGATATTATTGTTCGAATTTAGGTTCTGAAAGAGAGGTGATTTCATTCTGAATTTTTTGTGGAAATTCACGAATTATTGAAATCCATTGTTCAATAGATTCTTTATTAAATGATGTTGGAATTTCAAATTTTCCAATCGGATATTTTAAATTTTCTAGTGTTTTCATATTGTTCTTAAATTTAAGAAATTTTACAACTTTACTGATAAAAATTATTCTATTTTGTTAGAACGAGTCACTAACTTTGCAACTTCAAAAAATAATTGTGCAAACCAAACGCATCATAAAATTTGTCACCATACTAATTATTTTTGTAATTCAGTTTTTGTTTCTATTTGCGATAATGAACGAGCGAATAGAACATTATGTTGTGCCATATATTATTGTTGCGATTTGTGCTTTATTGCTAATTGTTTACCGCAAGTTTCCACTGCATCATCACGAATATTCTTTTGATCGTAAAACTTTGGTTTTATGGATTCCTATTGCAGCAATAATTACATATTTGATCAATAATAAATTAGGTTTAGGCGGTGTTTTTTCTGCAGGAATTATAGGAACTTTAGGTTCTTTTTTAACGAAGTTTAATTCTCGTTCAGAATATCTAAAACAAATTGCAGGACCAATTTATTGTGGTGCTTTCATTGGGATGACTTCGCTTGATTTTCAGTATGTTTATTGGATGATTATTTCGGCTGGAGTTTTTACTGCCTTGTTATTTTTTGCTACAAAATCTTTATTTGTTGGTGTGGGTGGA
Source organism: Empedobacter sp. GD03865 (assembly GCF_029840775.1). Lineage (NCBI taxonomy): Bacteria > Pseudomonadati > Bacteroidota > Flavobacteriia > Flavobacteriales > Weeksellaceae > Empedobacter > Empedobacter sp. GD03865. Next base: position 25,145 of record NZ_JAOCDF010000012.1, on the reverse strand, counting down.
AAGCTAGGAACATTAGCATTTATAGGCGTTTTGTTGAGTATGTTGTTGTTTAAATTAATTATTGGCTAATGATTATTGAATTTTTAATATTAATGATGTTTTCAATAATTGCTTCATTAACAACATATGAATTAAACATTCGTTTCAAACAAGGTCCAGTTCGTGCCTCTGCAATGATTGCAATGATTGTCGGTGGATTTTTCTATTTTTTTCCAACAATTTTACCAGAGTTTTATACCAAAAATATTCCGTTGTATGTAATTGGCGGAACTTTCATTGGAATGGTATCATCAACCATAAATATCAGTTATTTTTCGTTAGTTTTTTCTCCAATTTTATTTGCAGTTTTATTGCATTATACGAGCAAAATTTTCAATGGTTATGGAGGTGCATTAGGTACAACGGCTTGCATTTCGTTGATGTGCACAATGGCATTTCCTATTATCACAAAAAATAAAAAGGTAACATATGGTTATCGTCTAATTCGAATTATTTTTAAGAAAAGAAAACGTAAGAAAATTATTAAACGAAAAGTTTAATCAAAACAATTGAAAACAATCTCTCCCAGTGTTTTACTTTTCCAATAATTGATCTGTTTAATTTCAGTATCTCCTAATAATTCTAAATCAGAAACTTCTACTTTTTTGTTTAATTCTTTTGGATTTAGAAGGATCAAACTTGAGTTTACTTCGGCTTTTAATTGTGAAATTAATTCAACAGGAAAGTCAATAAATTTCAAATCGAAACATCTATTTTTTTCGACACAAGCAAAGATTAAATAAGTAGAATTTACAATCAAATAAAGTTCTTGTTTTGTCTTTTGATGATTGATTTTGATTTAATAAAAGTTAGAAGAATCATTCGCTTTCAGAACAATTTCTGTCTTGATAAATGGATAATTAATTTCTTTCAGAATTTTCTCTAAATCTTCTATTGTATAATTAGGAGTGGCGTCAAAACCTGTAATTCCTTTTTGTAATTTCATAAATTTTGGTTGTCAATATATTTTAAAAGTAATATTTATTCGTTCAATTTATATGATTCTCAACTTTAGGAAATTGTTAAATTTTCTAATTAGATTTTATGAATCTGATATGATTTATTGTGTCGTATTTAACAAATTCATCTCATTTGATTCTTTACTTTTGAAATTAACAAAACCATAAATTATTATAACATGAAAAAACTTTTATTTTCGGTATGTTTTACGACTATTTCTTGTATTGCTTCGTTTGCACAAGCTAAAAAGGAGAACATAAAAGTAATCTACAACACAGATTTTATTTTAGATTTCGATAAAGTTAAAAATAGTATTCCTGCTGCGTATCAAGCGAGTTTCAAAAGTGAAATAGATCGCGGAATTTCGGTGAAATTTGTTTTGGAAAGTAATGGAAAAATGTCTTCTTTCAAACCTGAAATTAAAATTGATAATAATCAATCTAATGATAATTCTATTGCGCAAATGATTATTGCTGCAGAAGCAAATCCACAATATAAAGATTATGAAAAAAATGAATTTTATAATGTGAAAGATTTTGGAGTGAAAACCTTTTTGATTAAAGATAAAATTTTTGATTATCAATGGAAAATCACAAAAGAAAAAACAGAAATAGCAGGTTACAATGCGACAAAAGCAGTTGGAATAGATGAGGAAGGAAGAGAGGTGATTGCATGGTATACAACGAGTTTACCTTATAGAGATGGTCCTTATCGTTATGCTAATTTACCAGGCTTAATTATGAAAGCAGAAATGTCAACAGATGAATTCAAGGCTGTTTTTACGATGAAAGAAATCGAAATTCTGGATAAAGATATTGTAATTACTTTTCCAACAAAAGGAAAAGTTGTGACAGACAAAGAATTTATGGCGGAAATGAAAGTAATGAATGAACGTCATAAGTAAGTAAATCAGGGAGTTGATAAATAACAATAGAAGAGTTGCAGAAATGTGACTCTTTTTTTGAATAAATATTATTGATTTAATCAATCAATTAAACGAATAATCATTTTAATTTTTGATAATTCTAATCTGTTACTTTTGGAAAAATTAGATATATGACAAAGAAAGGAAATCACTACAAATTAACGTTAGAACAGACCGAATTATTAGACAAAGATGCACCATTACAGGCTCCAATCGTTTTAGATTTTATGAATCATGATGAGATTTTTAAGATTATTGAAATGATAAAATCTAAAAATCCGTTCGAAAATGAAAATCAATCAGTAGAATTTGCAATAGGTTTAAAGTTGTTTTTGGAAGTGGTTATGAAGAATAAAAACAATCCAATTTTTGAGGATTTACTTCCTGCGATAAAAGTTTTTATGCCTAAATTGAAAGAAAATTAAAGTAAAAAAAGATGATTTGGCAAAATGAACTAACAGCATTATTTGGCGTAAAATATCCGATTATTCAAGCGCCAATGTTTGGAGTAACGACATCAGAAATGGTTGCTGCAGCAAGTAATTGTAACTGTTTAGGTTCTTTGCCAATTGCTGATTTGGATGCAGAAAATTCATTGAAGCGAATCTATCAAACCAAAAAAATAACGAATAAACCTTTTGCTGTCAATATTTTTGCAAACGATATTCCTGAAATTACACCAGAATTAAAACAAAGGTATAATGCAACAAAAGATAAGTTAATTGAGCTTTCGCATCAACAAAACTTTGCAGTTGTTTTTCCTGAGATTGAAGCTGTAAAACCAAATGGTTATAAGGAGCAAATAGATGTAATTTTACAAGAAAAATGTAAAATTTTGAGCTTTACTTTTGGTAATTTAGATGATAATTCAATTAATCGTCTTAAAGAACATGATGTGACATTAATAGGGACTTGTACGACGCTGGAAGAAGCGATACAATTGGAAAAGTCGAATATTGATGTGATTTGTGTGCAAGGAATTGAAGCAGGTGGACATCGTGGAACATTTAATCCAGATATTTTGCCTCAAATTGGTGGTTTTTCTTTGGTTTCGCAAGTAAAAGATGTTGTGAAAAAGCCGTTGATTTTTGCTGGTGGAATTTATGATGCGAAAACACTTTTGGCAGCTAAACAGTTGGGTGCAGACGCTTTTCAGATTGGTAGTTTGTTTTTGTGTTCCAATGAAAGTGCTTTAAAATCGTTCGAAAAAGAGCAATTAAAAAATGTAAAGGAAAATGAAATTATCTTGACAAAAAGTTTTTCCGGAAGATATGCACGAGGAATTGAGAATGAATTTATTCGTTTGTTTGAAAATTCCGAGTTTGTTTTACCTTATCCTTATCAAAATAAATTGACTAATCCATTGAGAAACGCTTCGAAATTAAATGAAAATACAGCGTTCACGAATTTATGGTTAGGACAATCTTTTAAAAATTTTGAAGAAGATTCTATATCAAATCTTCTTCAAAAATTAATCGATTCAGTGGAAAATTATCAATAATTATCGCATCGATTTTTCAATTCTTCTATCTGGAATCAACCACAATAAAGCGATTAAAGCATAAATGACAATACCAATTTCTGGTTTTACAAATGAAATTCCAATTCCGACTAAATAACCAATACTAGAGGTTTTTTCTTTTAAACTTCTACTCACAGATTTTCCAATAACAGATTCCTTTCCTTCTTGTTTTATAGCAATTTTTTCAATAATCATAAATGCTACACTGCTCATAAATAGGACAAATCCATAAAAAGCAACAGGAAAAGTTGAGTCGTAATTTTCGCCCATCCAACCTGTGGAAACTGGTAATAAAGACAACCAAAAAAGCAAGTGCAAATTACTCCATAAAATTCCGCCATTTACTTTCTCAATCGCCTGAAAAAGATGATGATGATTGTTCCAATAAATTCCAACATAAATAAAACTGAACAAATAATTCAGAAATTTTGGGATATAAGGTTTCAAACTCATTATATCATCTCCAAGCGGAACTTTCAGATCCAAAACCATAATGGTAATAATAATTGCAAGAACGCCATCGCTAAAAGCTTCTAATCTGTTTGTAGTCATAGGTTTTATTAGTTTTTTTATTATTCAGAATGATGCTAATTTATCAAAATTATCGTAACAATTAGGGATTTGTTTTAAAATTTCTATTATATTTATTTTCATAATTTTAAACAAAGTTTCTCGTAAATAGAGATAGTTTTATGAATACTTTTATTGCAATTCTGAGAGGTATAAATGTGAGTGGTAAAAAAATCATCAAAATGGATGTTTTAACCAAACTTTTAGAGGAACTTAGACTGGAAAATGTTACCACTTACGTGCAAAGTGGAAATGCAGTTTTTTCGACAAATTTGACTGATATCAAAGAAATTGGAGATTTAATTCACGATAAAATTGTAGAAAGTTTATCTTTTGAAGTTCCAATTTTGATTTTAACCATCGAAAAATTAAAAAACATCATCGAAAATAATCCATTCTTAAAGGATTTTAGCATCGATAAAGAGTTTTTGCATTATACATTTTTAGCCAATAAACCTGAGGAAATAAATACTGAAAAAGTTGAAAATTCGAAAACTGAAGATGAACAATATTTTATTGCTGATGATGTCGTTTATTTGTATTGTCCTTCTGGTTACGGAAAAACAAAATTGACCAATAATTTTTTCGAAAATCTATTTAATGTAAGTGCTACTACACGTAATCAAAATACAACAACTGCTTTATTGCAATTAGCATTGATGAGAGAAAATTAAATTACAGATATAAAAAAACCCGTTATTAATCATTTAATAACGGTTTTTTATCTTTTTGAATGAAATTATTCAGCGATTAATTTATCTAATAAATCATTAATTTCTTTATCGTTCCAATCTCTCGTTTTTGTTTCTTTCAACACAACTTCACCTTTTTTATTTAAGATATAAGTTGTTGGAAAAACCTTTGGTAACATATTATTCGAAATTGGACTATTTGGCTCATAAACTGGCATTGTATAATTATTTTTTTGCAAAAAAGGATTAAAAACTGTCGGTTTATCCTGAATAGCAATCAATACAAATTTTACTTTTTGTCCTTTTGCTTCATACAATTTCTGAATTGTTGGCATTTCTGCAACACAAGGAGGACACCAGCTTCCCCAAAAATTTAGGAAAACAACTTCACCACTTTTCTTGAAATCAATCAAGTTTGTATTCGCAGCGCCGTTATGACCAATTAAATCAATATCATAATCACTTTCTGTTAATTCTATATCAGAACCAGCAACGTGGCTATTATCTTCCATTTTACTTTTAAAAAATGTACCAATTGGCGTAAACATAATAGCGACTAAAGCGACAACTACAACGATGGCAAAAATAATTTGCTTATTTCCTTTCATTTTTCTTTTTCAATAAAATCTTACACAAAGATGCGAACAAATATCAAGTTGAACAAATAGAAAAAAATGATTAATTACCGATGTTTTCGTCAATCAAATCTAAAATTTCATTTACAATATCTTCACCTTTATTATTGTTGTAATATTTTTGTAAATCTTCGTGAAAATCATCTGCTGAATACGTATCAGGATTACTTTTGAAACGCGCCAACATTTCCATTCCAGCTTGTGGACGAGGACCAAAACGGAAAGCTTCTTCATTTTCATCATTCACTCCAATAATAATCGGAATAGAAGCTGCACCATTTGTTTTGTATTTTTCCATCAACTCCATGTTTTCATCACGTAAAACATAATGCGTCGAAACTTGAAGTGCATTTGCCAATTTCTCCACAACAGGTAAAATTTGAGATGCATCTCCACACCAACCTTCTGTAATTACTAATAATTTTAAATTATTTGTAGTTGATTTAACGCGTATTTCTTGAGCAGGATTTAAACTGAATGTTTTAAAAATTCTGTTCATGCGTTGCAATCCCAAAGCATAATATTGTACATATTCTTTCGGATCATCGTTTTCGATTTCGTTTTCCAAATCATCTTCAACGCGTGTGATATAATCTTCGTATGATAAACCTTTGTTGATGTATTCTGTTAAATTCATTTGATTCTAATTTGTTACAAATATAAAGCAATTCTACGAGCTTATTTTGTAACAATGATGACATTGTTTATCGTTAAAATTTGGTAAATTGCGACTTTCGAAAGTAGAAAAATGTATCAAAATCCATTAAAAAAAACAATAGAATATTTAAAAGGTGCTGGACCTGAGCGTGCTAAAACACTGCAAAGTGAATTCAGAATTTTTAGATACGAAGATTTGATACAGCATTTTCCTTTTCGTTATGTTGATAAATCGAAATTCTATAAAATTTCAGAAATTTCATCAACAGCAGCCGAAATACAATTGAAAGGTAAAATTGTTAGTTTAGAAGAAATTAACCAAGGAAAAGTAAAACGTTTAGTTGGGAAATTTCAAGATGGAACTGGAACTTTAGGATTGGTTTGGTTCAAAGTTTCTTCTTGGCAAAAGGAGAAATTAAGAAATGATCTTTTCAAAGAAGTTGTGATTTACGGAAAACCAAATGTGTTCAATAATAATTTTAGTATTACACATCCTGAAATTGAATTAGTTGAAGACGCTAAAAATATTCCGCTTGGATTATTTCCAGTTTATCCGAGTACCGAAAAGTTGACAAAAAAAGGAATTACGAATCGTGTTCTTCAAAAAATGATGATGAATCTTTTTGCTGAAAATATTGATATTCCTGAGAATTTACCTTTAAATGTTCTCGATCATTATAAATTAGTTGGAAGAAATGACGCGTTGAAAGCAATTCATTTTCCGAAAGATGTAACAGAATTAAATGCAGCAATTCGTCGTCTGAAATTTGAAGAATTTTTCTTTCTAAATCTTTCTAATCTCTCTCAAAAAGCAGTCAATAAACAAAAGAATAGAAGTAATCCTTTTCCAGAAATTGGTCATTATTTCAATACATTTTATAATGAATATTTACCTTTTGAATTGACAAATGCACAAAAAAGAGTGATAAAAGAAATTCGTTTTGATCTTCGTCAACCTGCGCAAATGAATCGTTTGTTGCAAGGTGATGTTGGTTCTGGAAAAACGATGGTTGCGTTGTTAACGATGTTGATTGCAGTTGACAATGGTTTTCAGGCCGCTTTAATTGCGCCAACCGAAATTCTTGCACAACAACATTACGAAAGCATTACAGAATTGCTGAATGGTTTGGATGTTTCAGTTGAATTATTGACTGGTTCGGTGACAAAGAAAAAACGTCAACCAATTTTAGAAAACCTTGAAAATGGAAACCTTAAAATAATTATCGGGACGCATGCTTTGTTAGAAGATAATGTGATTTTTCAGAATTTGGGATTAGCTATTATTGATGAACAGCATCGTTTTGGAGTCGCTCAACGTGCTAAATTTTGGAGAAAAGCTAAACTTCCACCACATATTTTAGTGATGACAGCTACACCAATTCCACGTACACTTTCGATGACAATGTATGGCGATTTGGATGTTTCGGTGATCGATGAATTACCAAAAGGACGAAAACCAATTAAAACGCTTCATAAAACGGATGCGCATCGTTTGAGTGTTTTCAACTTTATGAAAGATGAAATTGCGAAAGGCCGTCAAATTTATGTGGTTTATCCATTAATTGAAGAATCTGCAAAGTTAGAATTGAAAGATTTGATGGATGGCTACGAAAGTATTTCTCGTGCTTTTCCGTTGCCAGAATATGCGATAAGTATTGTGCATGGTCGTCAAAAACCTGCTGATAAAGAATTTGAAATGAATCGTTTCAAAAATAATGAAACTCAAATTTTGGTAGCGACAACTGTGATAGAAGTAGGTGTTAATGTCCCAAATGCGTCGGTGATGATTATTGAAAATTCTGAACGTTTTGGACTTTCTCAATTACATCAACTTCGTGGCCGTGTAGGTCGTGGAGCGGAACAATCGTATTGTATTTTGATGACAGGTGGAAAATTGAACGAAGTTTCGAAACGTCGTATACAAACGATGTGTCAAACAAATGATGGTTTTCAGGTAGCTGAAGTTGATTTGGAATTGCGTGGTCCTGGAGATATGATGGGAACGCAACAAAGTGGTGTTTTAAATCTTAAGATTGCTGATTTAGCGAAAGACAAAGAGGTTTTGTATGCAGCAAGAAAATGTGTTGAAGCTATTCTTTCACAAGATCCGACACTTTCTTCACCAGTTTACGAACCAACAAAAAAATATTTTATTGAAAATCATAAAGATAAAGTAGGATGGAGTCAAATTTCATAAAATTTAACATTAAGGAAACCATTTGTATATTTTTTGGTATAATTTATGTTTATTAAAAAACAAATACAAAATACTGAATTTTATTAGAAACTTTTAATTTTATCAGTTGTGTTAAATGAAATTAACATTAAAAATTATTTTTAACACAATATTAGCGTCAACCAAAAAATTATAGATTATGATGTACACAAATTTAGAACTTATCAGAACTCCACAAGGAGTAGAGGTTGAAGGAAATTCACTATGGATGTTCAATCAGCATTTGAATTTAATGGTATTAATAGCTAATGAATCGATAAAAATTAAACCTTCTATGTCTTTTCAACGATTTAGAAAAAATTAAATAATATCTCTCAAAACCGCTAAATAAGCGGTTTTTTTTTATTTCTAAAATTCTTCATCATTTTTATTTATTCATTTATTGCGAAATAATATATCACCTTTTTCTTCCTTGTAAAGGATTGGGTTATAATTATTATAAAAATTAATTACATCTAATAGATTTTATAGATTTGATTTATAGTTGTAGCCGATTTAGTTTTGCTCTGTCTTAAAATGATAAATAAAGAATAAAACTATAATTATGATCAAAAGAAGTTTAGTATTAAGTTTAGCATTCCTTTCTACGATTGGATTTGCCCAACAATTAACAACAAACACAGGTGCTCCAGTTGGAGATAATCAAAATTCTAAAACAATCGGAAATAACGGACAAGTTTTGTTGGAGGACATTCATTTAATTGAAAAATTAGCAGCATTTGATCGCGAACGTATTCCTGAACGTGTTGTTCATGCGCGTGGAGCTGGAGCTTTCGGAGAATTTGTAGCTGATAAAGATTTTTCTGATGTGACAATGGCTGATTTCTTGTCAACAGCTGGTAAAAAAACACCATTATTTGTACGTTTTTCAACTGTAACGCATCAACAAGGTTCGCCAGAAACTTATCGTGATCCACGTGGATTTGCTGTTAAATTTTACACAGAACAAGGAAATTACGATTTAGTTGGAAACAATTTACCTGTTTTCTTTATTCGAGATGCAATCAAATTCCCAGATATGGTGCATGCTTTCAGGCCATCTCCTGTAACAAATGGCGCATCTGATCCAAATCGTGTATTTGATTTTTTCTCTAATTTACCAGAGTCTACGCATATGTTAACGTGGTTGTTTTCAGATTATGGAATTCCTGCAAATTTTCGTCAAATGGAAGGAAATGGTGTACATGCTTACAAATGGGTAAATGCAAAAGGTGAAGTAACTTATGTGAAATACAAATGGGTTCCTCAACAAGAAACGAAAAATTTAACACAAGAAGAAGCGAATAAAATTCAATCGACTGAAATAGAACATGCAACATTAGATTTACGTAATGAAATCGACAAAGGAAACTTTCCGAAATGGGATTTATATGTTCAATTATTGAAACGAGAAGATTTTGATAAATTAGATTTCAATCCTGTTGATGTAACGAAAATTTGGCCAGAATCTGTTGTAAAGTTAGTTAAAGTTGGAACAATGACATTGAATGAGAATCCAACGAATTATTTTCAACAAGTTGAGCAAGCAGCATTTGCTCCAGCTACGTTGGTTCCAGGAATTGAAGCTTCTGAAGATAAATTGTTACAAGGTCGTTTGTTTTCCTATTCTGATACACAACGTCATCGTTTAACGGGTAATTTCCAACAAATTCCTGTTAATGCACCAAAAAATAGTGTAAAAACATATAATCAAGACGGTTATATGTCGATCCGTGAGCAAAAAGGTGATGTAAATTATCAACCTTCAACTAATCTTCCTGAGGTTGTAGATAATGCAAAATTCAAGTATTCAAAATCTGTTTTTCCTGCAGGAGCTATAACAACTCAGCATGTCATTGATAAAGAAAATAACTTTGTACAAGCTGGAGATTTGTACAAATCATTCTCTAAAAAAGATCAAGATAACTTAATCAAAAATTTATCTGGAGCTTTAAATTCGGTTAAAAATAAAGTAATTGTTCATAAAATGATTGCACATTTTTACCAAGCAAATACAGAATATGGAACACGTTTGATGAAGGCTACAAATACTTCTATGAGCGATGTAAAGCAATATTTACCAAAATAATTTTTATTGGATTGGAGTCGATTGAGTTTGGCTCCATGACTTTCATAAAATCAATATTATCATGAAAAAGTATATATTTTTAGCCTTATTTCTATTCAGTTTTTCTTCAATTTATGCACAAGATTTGTTTAGTGCGGCGAGAGAAAATAATGTGAAGCAAATAGAAGAATTAATTTCGAATGGAAAACATGTAAATGAAGCAAATCAACGTGGATTTACACCTTTAATTTTAGCGATTTATAATAACAGTTCAGACGCTGCGAAAGTATTATTATCAAAAGGAGCAAATCCTAATGCGCAAGATTTATCTGGAAACAATGCGTTGATGGGAGCCGTCTTTAGAGGATTTCCTGAAATGGTAAATTTACTAATTGCGAATAAGGCTGATGTTAATCAAGTGAATTTTAATGGAGCTTCTGCTTTGATTTTTGCTGTAACATTTGGTCAAAATGAAATTGCCAAAAAACTAATCGAAGCTGGTGCAGATTTAAACATTAAAGATAATAATGGTAAAACTGCTTTAGATCATGCTATTTTACAAGAAAATAAAGAAATGATTGAATTATTATCGATCAAATAATTTTTATATTTTAATCTAATCAAAAAGCCATTCAGAAAAATTCTGAATGGCTTTTTATTATTTTGCAATAAAGACCGGAATATTAACGCGATGCCTTAATTTATTAATCGTTTCTCCAAAAATAAAATCCATAAAACCTCGGTGTCCGTGCGAACCAACAATCAACAAATCTGCTTGATTTCGTTTACAAATTTCAGCAATTGAATTGATTCGATTATTGTAACCTAATTCGATTTTAGTTTCATTAAACAAAGGTCGAATGATCTCTGCATATTGTTCTAAACGTTTCAAATCTGACAGAGATTCTTCATCATTCGTACGCTCTCCCGTGTATTTTGCAGAAGCACTTTCGACAATATGAACCAAAATAATGGTAGATTCTGTAGTAGCTAATTGTGTCGCATAATTAATCACTTTTCTATCCGTTTTCGAAAAATCTAACGCAACAACAATCTTTTTGAAATGTTGATTCGAAATTTCTTCTAACGTAAACTTCTCAAATGGTTCATGAATTTCCTTTTGATGTTCTTCATTTTTCTTCAACATAATTGGAATAAAAAATGTCAGCAATAATAAAACTAAAAGTCCTATTTCTAACGCTATAAGAAAAATATTTAAAGTGTAAGATTCACTATTTGCCATCCATTTATTAACTTCTTCATACACCAATTGCGCATTCAGAAATGAAATAATAAAAGCGATTGTCCATGCAAAAAATTTGGTTGTTGTATTGATTGCAAAATTCCCCATTTTCGCTTTATCACTCACAAAATGAATCAACGGAATTACCGCAAAAGCCAATTGCATACTTAGGATAACTTGACTGAAAATTAGTAAAGAACCGACTTCTTTTTCTCCAAAAATAAGAATGACTACAACTGCTGGAACTACGGCTAATAATCGTGTCAAAATTCTTCTCAAAACAGGATTAATACGTAGATGTAAATATCCTTCCATCACAATTTGTCCAGCTAAAGTTCCTGTAACTGTAGAGCTTTGTCCAGCTAAAATTAAAGCAACTGCGAATAATTTTGGAGCCAAATCTGTTCCTAAAGTTGTCCCCAATAATCTATAAGCATCGCTCAGTTCTGCAACATCGTGATAGCCGTTTTTATGGAATACGGATGAAGCTAAAATTAAGATTGCAGCATTGACAAAGAAGGCTAAATTCAGAGCAATTGCGCTATCCCAAAAGTTATATTTGAGGGCTTTTTTGATTGAAAAATCATCGCGTTTTATTTGCCGCGTTTGGACGAGTGCAGAATGTAAATAAAGATTATGCGGCATTACAGTTGCGCCGATAATACCAATGCTGATATACAATGCAGCGCTATTTGGAATAGATGGAATAAATCCTTTTGCAACTTCTCCAAAATCTGGTTTTGCTAAAAACATTTCGGTTAAAAAACATAAACCAATCATCGTGATTAAACCAACAATGAAAAGTTCCATTTTTCGCATGCCTAATTTTTGAAGATAAAGTAGGAGAAAAGTGTCTAAGAAACTGATTAAAACACCATAGATCAAATCTATTCCAAAAAGTAAATTTAGACCAATTGCCATTCCCAAAATTTCTGCTAAATCACAAGCTGCAATAGCTATTTCGGCTAAAATATACAAGATGAGATTCATTCCTTTCGGATAAGTTTCTCGGTTACATTGCGCCAAATCTTTTCGTCGAACAATTCCCAAACGTGTACATAAACTTTGTAATAACAAAGCCATTATGTTACTCATCAATAAAACCCAAATCAAAGTATAACCAAATTGGCTGCCGCCTGCTAAATCGGTTGCCCAGTTTCCCGGATCCATGTAACCAACGCTTATTAAGTAGGCAGGTCCAAAAAAACTTAGGATTTTTCTAAACTTTCCTTTTTTGATTTGAACACTTTCGTGCACATCTTCTAATGATTTGGATTGATTTGGCATTGAATGATATTTCTAATTCAAATTTATGTAAAAATGAATAAAAAAAGCAGTAATAGTAGGAATTACTGCTTTTGAAATAGTGAATGAATAAAATGGATTATATTGACGAAATCGCAAAGGCTAGACCTACGTTTCTTCTTGAAAATTCGTGAATTAATTCATCTAAAACTGTAGCATCATCAATTGTAGATGGAATTGTGAATGGTGTTCCGTCTGCAATTTGAGATAAAGTTTTGCGTAATATTTTTCCGCTTCGTGTTTTTGGTAGTCTGTTAACTATTATAGATGTTTTGAAACAGGCAATTCCGCCAATTTCTTTGCGTAATAAAGCAATCAAATCTTTTTCGATTTCTTCTTCCGATTTTGATGCGTTTTCTTTTGTAACAATCAACCCTATTGGAATTTGGCCTTTCAATTCATCTTTTATTCCCACAACCGCACATTCTGTAATATCAGGATGAGAAGAAACTAATTCTTCCATTGTTGCAGTACTTAATCGATGACCAGCAACATTAATAATATCATCAGTTCGACCTGTAATAAATACAAAACCATTTTCATCTCTAAAACCTCCGTCACCAGTTAAATAATGATTCGGAAATTGTTGAAAATAACCTTTTATAAATCGGTGTTCATTTCGCCATAAACTTGTCATACAACCAGGAGGAAGTGGAAGCTGAATCACGATAGAACCTTCCTCTCGTATATCATTTTCTTGTCCTTCTTCATTTACAATTTTTATATTATACCCAAAAACAGGTAATCCAGCTGCGCCAGGTTCAGGCATTATATTTTCGATTCCAACACAAATTCCTAACATTGGCCAGCCGCTTTCTGTCTGCCACCAATGATCAATAACGGGTAATTTTGAAATTTCTTTTAACCAATAATAAGTAGATGTATCACAACGTTCTCCTGCTAAGAATAAACGTTTCAGACTTGACGTATCGTATTTTTGGAATAATTTTCCTTCTGGATCTTCTTTTCGAATTGCTCGAATTGCTGTTGGAGCTGTGAAAACATTTTTGATTTTATGTTCTTCAACCATTCTCCAAAAAGCTCCAGCGTCAGGAGTTTTGATTGGTTTTCCTTCATAAATAACCGTTGTAACACCATAAATTAACGGCGCATAAACGATATAGGAATGTCCAACAACCCAACCAATATCACTTGCAGTAAGAATTGTATCACCTGGTTCTAAATCATAAAAATAGTTCATTGTCGAATTTAGTGCAGTTGCATAACCTCCTGTATCGCGTACGACACCTTTTGGCGTAGAAGTTGTTCCAGAAGTATACAAAATATATAATGGATGTGTACTTGGAACTTCGATAGGTTCTATAGGTTGATGTTGATACATTTCATCATAGGTATGAACGTTTTCTGCTGATAAATCATCGGTGTGATTTGGACGTTCAAAAATGACAATGTTTTTTGGTTTGTAAAGTGTTAATTCAATTGCTTCATCAATCAATGGTTTATAGTTGATTTGACGATTAATTTCTACTCCATAAGACGCAGAAATAATAACATCAGGTTGAGCATCATCAATACGAATAGCTAATTCTGGCGCTGCAAAACCTCCAAAAACAACAGAATGTATTACACCAATTCTCGCACAAGCAAGCATCGCAACAATTGCTTCTGGAATCATAGGCATATAAATAATTGCTGTATCACCTTTTGATAATCCTAAGGATGTAAGACCTCCTGCAAAACGACTTACTTTTTCTAAAAGCTGATTGTACGTAATTTTTTGAACAACTTCTGTAACAGGAGAATCGTAAATTAAAGCAAATTGTTCTCCGCGTCCAGCTTTTATATTTTCCTCCAAAGCCAAACGGCTCATATTTATTTTTCCGTCAACAAACCACGAATAATATCCGTTTTCATTTTGTTTTAAGATTTGTTCAGGGTAAGTTGACCATGCTAATTTCTGCGCTTCTTCTTTCCAAAAAAGTTCAGGTTCTTCAATACTTTTTGAGTATAAAGTTTTGTAATCCATTTATGTGTGTGCTGTGTTTTATTTGTTTTGTTAAGTTAGAAAAATGTTTAGAATTAATAATAAAGTTTAAAATGTTTGTTTTAGGACAGTTAATTATTTATCAACTATACAATAAAAAGTAGTATATAATTGTAAATTGATAAAATCAGATTATATTAATCAACTTTTATTATTAAATTAATAGTGTAAAAAGTACGTTATAAATTAGATTGATTAAAAATAAAGACTTAAAAAACGTGATAAAATCAGTTGAATATTATAGTCAATAAAAAATAAAATATTGTATATTTAATCCTTCGAAGAAAGCAGATAAATAAAGGGAATTAAAGCTTTTTTCTAAATCAACAAAAACATAAGAAAGATGGATACGCCTCATGTTATTACAGACGAACAATTAGAGAGAGAGAACATTGAGATAACGAGACGTTATAAAGAGATGCTTCAAAATACATATGTCACTTTATCAGATGAAGATAAAAAGCTGATTCGTAAAGCTTTTGATTTGGCTGTTGATGCGCACAAAGATCAGCGCAGAAAAACAGGCGAACCATATATTTATCATCCGATTGCTGTTGCCAAAATTGTTGCTGACGAAATTGGGCTTGGTGCTACATCAATTTCTGCGGCTTTAATGCATGATGTAGTAGAAGATACGGAATATACGTTAGAAGATATTGAGAAACTTTTTGGAAAAAAGATTGCAAAAATTATAGACGGATTAACAAAAATTGCGGTCTTAAACAAGCAAGATGTTTCGATACAATCAGAAAATTATAAAAAATTATTACTGACTTTATCTGAAGATGTGCGTGTGATTTTGATCAAAATTGCCGATCGTTTACACAATATGCGTACGTTAGAAAGTATGCGAGAGGATAAACAGTTAAAAATAGCATCCGAAACTATTTTTATATATGCGCCTTTGGCTCACAGAATGGGATTGTATAACATCAAATCTGAACTAGAAGATTTGAGTTTGAAATACACTAAACCAGATGCATATTTTAATATTGAACATAAATTAACAGAAACTGAAGCCGAAAGAAAAAAATACATTGATGATTTCTGTAAGACTATTTCAGAAAAACTTGAAGCCGAAGGTTTAGAATTTGAGATAAAAGGTCGTTCAAAATCAATCAATTCAATTTATCGAAAAACGATTAATCAAGGAATTCCTTTCGAGGAAGTTTTTGATTTGTTTGCGATTCGTGTAATTTATCGTTCGGATAAAAAGAATGAAAAATTCTTAGCTTGGAAAATTTATTCGTTGGTAACGGATTTATTTATTCCAAATCCAAAACGTATGCGCGACTGGATTTCTCAACCCAAAACAACGGGTTATGAATCTCTTCACGTAACGGTTATGGGGCCACAAGCGCGTTGGGTGGAAGTACAAATTCGTTCCGAAAGAATGGACGAAGTTGCCGAAATGGGTATCGCAGCACACTATAAATACAAAGAAAATGTATCTGACGACGAAACGAAAGTTGATGAGTGGATTCACCAAGTTCGTGAAATGTTAGAGCAAGAAGATACAAAGGATGCGATTGAATTTATGGATAATTTCAAATTCAATTTGTACTCCAAAGAGATTTATGTTTTTACACCAAAAGGAGATTTACATTCGTTACCAAAAGGAGCGAGTTCGTTGGATTTTGCTTACTCTATTCACACCAATGTTGGTGACCATTGTTTGGGTGCAAAAGTGAACGGTAAATTGTATCCCTTGTCGCATCAATTGCAAAGTGGAGATCAAGTAGAAATTATTACTTCAACGCAACAAAAACCAAAATTAGAGTGGTTAGAATATGTTGTAACGAGTAAAGCTAGAAGTAAAATTAAAGCTTCTTTAAACTCGGATAAACGTAAAGTTGCAGAAGATGGAAAAGAAATTATTCAACGAAAATTAAGACACTTAAAGGTTGATTTTAATGATAATACAACTAATCAGTTACAGCAATACTTTAAGTTAAGTTCGAGTCAAGATGTATTCTATAATGTTGCAATGGGAATTATTGACAACAATGATTTACGCAAATTTGCAGAACGAAATACTGGCTTCACAGGGTTGATTAACCGTTTCAGAAAATCAACATTCAATACAACTAAAAAAGATGATATTCCTGTCGACAAAACGAAATTAGATAGTCTTGTATTTGGGAATGATGAAGAGCGTTTAGATTACGAATTAGCGAGTTGTTGTAATCCAATTCCAGGTGACAAAGTATATGGTTTTATCACAGTTTCAAAAGGAATAAAAGTACATAAGGTAGATTGTCCAAACTCAGTTTCGTTACAAGCAAATTACGCCTACAGAATTATAAAAGCGAAATGGATTGATTCTTCTCAACAAGAGTTCAAAGCGTTGATTGAGCTACAAGGATTGGATCGAGCTGGAATGGTGAGTGATATTACGTTAGTTATTTCAAAAAATAACTCGTTGAACATGCATAGTATTAATTTATCTGAGGATGCAGGTATTTTTGATGGAAAGATTACAGTTTCTGTTAAAAATAAAGCCGAATTAGAAAAAATTATGATGGAATTAAAGAATATTGAAGGAATACAATCTGTAAAACGAACATATAAAAATTAGTTTTTATAAAATATTTAATTAACTTTATGTAAATTAACAATTTATGAAAAAATTACTATTAGCTTTTGCATTTCTTCCAATGATGAGTTTTGCTCAAGAAAATAAATTAAATGGAATTGTTTCAGGAATAAATGAGAAGGACAAAAAAGTTATTATATGTAAAAAATGTGGTACAGATAAAAAGATATATTTTGTTGATGAAAAGAAAGTTGAGAATAATGTTTTATCAACTCTGAATCCTTTATCTATAAAAAGTATTGAAGTCATTAAAACCGATCCTGAATATCCAGAAGGTAAAGTTTTAATTGTGTTAAACAAATAAAAATATCAATATGAAAAAATTATTATTAGCTTTTGCATTTCTTCCAATGTTGAGTTTTGCACAAGATGCAAATGAATCTCCTCGTAAAGGAATTTTTGATAGTTCGGTTATTAAAGAATCAAATGATCCAGCAGTTTTTTTAGATGGACAAAGAGTAGATAAAAGTGTTTTATCTAAAATGAATCCTGATGATATTAAATATATTACTGTAATCAAAACAGACAAAAATCAATATCCTAATGGTAAAATTGAAATTATTCTGAAAAAACAGAAAGAATCATAAATAGAAAAAGTCCAACGATATGTTGGACTTTTTTATTCGCTGATGTTACTAACAAAGGCACAAAGTTACAGAAATCTTTTTGATAATATCGCTTCATTTCTATTGAATAATCTTGTTAATTTTACATCCCGAAAACAAACAAACTCACGATGAACAAACAAAACTATAATCCAATTGAAGAAGTACTTGAAAAAATCAACGAAAAAGGAGGTTGGGTTAATACGCATTCACACTTAGACAGAGCTTATTCATTGACTTCGGACACTTTCGCATTATCTAATTCTTACCTAAAAGAAAAATGGCATTTAGTTGATGACATGAAACGCAATTCATCTGTTGATGATATTTATTTCCGTATGGAAAAAGCGATTAATTTCATGTTAGAGCAAGGTTGTCAAGCAATTGGTTCTTTTATTGATGCGGATGAAGTGATCGAAGATCGTAGTATTCAAGCAGCTCAACGCTTAAAAGATAATTACGGAAAAGACATCGAAATGCGTTTTGCAAACCAAGTACTGAAAGGAGTTATCGATCCAAAAGCGCGCGAATGGTTTGATATGTCTTCTGATTTTGTGGATATTATCGGAGGTTTACCTGCAAAAGATTTCGGTCGAGAAGATGAGCATTTAGATATTTTATTATCAACTGCAAAAGCAAAAAATAAATTGGTTCACGTTCATGTTGATCAATTTAACACAGACGAAGAAAAAGAAACGGAACAATTAGCTTTGAAAACGATTGAACACGGAATGCAAGGAAAAGTTTCTGCGGTTCACTCAATTTCTGTAGCGGCTCATCCAAGAAAATATCGTTACGAATTATATGATTTAATTAAAAAAGCAGATATGCACATTGTTTCTTGTCCAACTGCTTGGATAGATCACAATCGTACAGAGCGTTTGGCGCCTTCGCACAACTCGGTAACGCCAGTTGATGAAATGATTCCAAGAGGAATTAACGTTGCCTTCGGAACAGATAATATTAATGATATTTATAAACCTTTTTCTGATGGTCATTTACTTACAGAATTGAGAGTAATGCTAGAGTCTTGTCACTTTTATGATGTGGAACAACTTTCAAATATTGCAACAGTAAATGGTTTGAAAGCTTTAGGAATTCAAAAATAAAATGTATATTTATACAAAATTAAATCTCGCTATTGCGGGATTTTTTTTGGAACATAAAATTAAAAACTACAATAAATTATGCGATTAAATGTACAGAATGAAACGGCTCAACTGCAAACTGTAGTCTTGGGTCGAGCAGAATCTAACGGAGCTAATCCAACACTTGATCAGACGTTCGATGCCAAATCTTATGAAACCGTAAAGAATAACGATTATCCAAAAGAAGAAGATTTGATTGCGGAAATGTCAGAATTTGAACAAGTTTTGAAGAAGTATAATGTTGAAGTTTTACGTCCAACATTGATCGAAGATTGTAATCAAGTTTTTTCTCGTGATGTCGGTTTTGTAATTGAAGATGAATTCTTTATCGCGAATATTATTCCAGATCGTTTAGAAGAATTACAAGCCTATCGCGAAATAAAACGTCAATTCAAAGGAAATAAAATCAATGCGTTACCAGAAGAAGTTTATGTAGAAGGTGGCGATGTAATTTTGTATAACGACTATATTTTTGTTGGAACGTACAAACAAGCTGATTTCAAAAATTATAAAACAGGACGCACAAATGTTGAATTTGTAGAGTATATCAAAGCTAAATTTCCCAATAAAAACGTCTTGGATTTTGAATTGAAAAAGAATGATGAAGATCCTTACGAAGGAATTTTACATTTAGATTGTACATTTAATCCTGTTGGGAAAGATAAAGCGATTATTTATAAAGACGGCTTTTTATTTGAGCATGAATATCAGCAAATTGTCGATATTTTTGGGAAAGAAAATTTATTCGAAGTGACAAAAGAAGAAATGTATTGGATGAATCCTAATGTGTTTTCAATTTCTCCTGAAGTTGTTGTTTCTGAGAAAAATTTTACGCGTTTAAATGATCATTTAGAAAATGTATGGAACATAAAAGTGGAACGAATTAATTACAGAGAAGTCTCTAAAATGGGAGGTTTATTGAGATGTTCTACAATGCCATTAATCAGAAAATAACATGAAACAAAAACAATATACATCAACTATTTTGATGGTTGAGCCAACAGCTTTTTATTACAATCCAGAAACGGCTGTTAATAATTATTTCCAAACGGAAACAACAGATTCTCAAGAAGATATTCAGAAAGAAGCGTTAGAAGAATTTCAAGGAATGGTTTCTGCTTTGCGTTCAAAAGGTGTAAATGTTATCACGATCAAAGATACTGCTTCGCCACATACGCCAGATTCTATTTTTCCGAACAATTGGATTTCTTTTCACGATAACGGAAATGTAGTGTTGTATCCGATGTTTGCAAAAAACAGGAGAGAAGAGCGTCGTGAGGAAGATGTATTGAGTTTGTTGGAAGAAAAAGGTTTTCATATAGATGATGTGATTGACTTTACATCGGCAGAAGAAGACGAAATTTTCTTGGAAGGAACAGGAAGTATTATTCTTGATCGTGAACATGAACTGGCTTATGCATGTATTTCTCAACGAACTGACGAAGATTTATTGATTGAATTTTGTGAGGAATTAGAATATACACCAGTTATTTTTCATGCGAATCAAACTGTAAATGGAGAACGTAAACCGATTTATCACACCAATGTAATGATGTGTATTGCAGATAAATATGCGATTATTTGTTTAGATTCTATCGATGATAAAAAAGAAAAGAAAGCGGTTTGTGAGTACTTATTAGAAGCTGGAAAAGAAATTATTGCAATTACAGAAGCGCAAATGCATCAATTTGCTGGAAATATGTTGCAAGTAGGTGGTTTAGGACAATCATATTTGGTGATGTCGCAAACGGCTTATAATTCGCTTAATCAAGAACAAATTTCTAAAATTGAGGCTTATAACCCAATTTTACCTGTTAAGATAGATTTGATTGAAAAATTAGGTGGAGGAAGTGCCCGTTGTATGATGGCGGAAGTTTTCTTACCAAAAAAATAAAAACATTTAGCTTAAAATTTACAAATCCGAGTAAAAAACTCGGATTTGTAAATCATGCAAAATAGTTTTAAACTATCTTTCAATCGGTAAATTTTCGTCAGCGCCCCATTCAGACCAAGACCCATCATAAACTTTTACCTTATCAAAACCTGCAATTGTCGAAGCTAAGGCTAGGATGGAAGCTGTAACTCCAGAACCACACGAAAAAATATTTTCTTTGGATGAATCTGTCAATTTTTCGAAAATTGCTTTCAGTTCTTCTTTTGATTTATATGTTGTATCAGCCAAAACATTTTCAAAAAATAAATTCTTAGAAGTTGGAATATGTCCGCTTCGTAAACCTTGTCTTGGCTCAGAAGAAGTACCCTTGAAACGCCCTTCTGATCGTGCATCTATAATTATTTTCGAATCATCATTTATTGCATTTAATATAACTTGTGTATCGGCAAACCAATTTAATTGAAAATCAGCAATAAAGTTACCTTTTACAGTAGATTGAAAATAAATAGAAGTTGTGACAAAATTATTATCCATCCAAACAGGTAATCCGCCATCTAAAACATATACTTCATTGTGTCCCATTGCTTTGAACATCCACCAAACTCTCGGACTCGAATAAACTCCCCAACGATCATAACAAACGATGATAGAATTTTGATTAATGCCCAAATTTTGAGCTTCTTTTGTAAAAGTTTTTTCATCAACAAGTGTATGAGGAAATTGCGAAGAATGATCAGAAAATTTTCCTTCCAAATCAAAGAAAATAGAATTCGGAATTAATTTTAATTCTTGATCTTTTATTGATTGTCCAACTTTATCAATCGTACAATCTAAAATAATTAAATTTTTAAGATCTAGATTATCATGTAATTCTTGTGTTGATATGATTGGTGAATTGAAAGTCATTTCTAATTTATTTTTTATAAAAGTAAAAAAACGCAACCATATTTGGTTACGTTTTCTTATCTATCTTATTTATTTTTTCTTTAACTGATAATTTTGTGCTAAAGCTCCAGTAATTTCATTTCCTTCTAAATCTAATTGGAATAAAATATTCTCTCCAACCTTATAACGTTTATATTCATCGTCTTTTGTTTTTAATGAAATTGAATTACCATCATCAGTCCACGTAATATTACCTTGATTTTCAACCTTTAGGTTTTTGTCGATATATTCCTCTATTAAGGTATATGTATTATCTTGATTTAAGGTTAATTCTGTTTTAATTCCTTCACAATCAGCACAAGGAATCACGCCCTCATAAGTTCCGTCCCAATCTAAAGCAGATTGAGAAGTAGAATCATCGATTTTTTGTGATGACTTATTTTCAGTGGTAGGAGTACTTTCAGTCTTTTTTTCGCAAGCTGTGAATAATATGCTTGTAAAAGCACATAATACAAATAATTTTTTCATAATATATTTATTTTAAGGTTATTATTTTAAGTTAAAGCCAACTTTTATCATTGGTCCAAACATATCCATATCATAAACAAAGTTGGAATTGTTACTTCCTTTCTCGTAGTCCATACTTATGATTTGATAGCCCGCCATTGCGTAAAATAAATCAGAAAATTGATAACCAGCCAATCCTTCTAATTGCCATGCTAATTTTGATCCGATTCCAAATCCTCCAATTTCTCCAGAAACATTATACAAAAACTTTTTGTTTGGTAAACTTCTTGTTCTTGCAACTAACATTGGATCTACCCAAGTTTTAGAAATACTACGATCTAAATGCATTGGTTTTAAAGAAACTGGATTGATTAGATTTACATCAAATCCAGATTTAATATTTACAAGGTTCATACTAATACCAGCTTCTAGCCAAGGTGTAATTTTTCTCAATAAACCTGCTTCAAAAGAGAATTGTTTTGCTGTTAATTTACCATCCAAAACTAAAGGATCTTTTTTAACATTTGCAGCTAAAGAAGCATAAATAATATCAGATGTAATTACCCAATCTTTATTTTCGGCTTCAAAAGTTAACATTCCGGCAAATTTCAAATGCTCAAAAAAGTCTGATGGAGATTGACTTACATGTACATTCGGAAGTCGAGAAACACTCGCTTTTCCTTTCATGTGTGGCAACATCATATTTGGTTCTACTTTGAAATGCCAAGAATTATCGGATTGAATTGAGTCTTGAGCAAAAGTTTGAGTACTTGATGCTAATAGAATTAAAAATGTGCTTTTTTGAAAAAAGTTAAACATGATTTTTTAAGTTTCGTTTTATTAATTATTTCAAATAATAGAGAGAAAAGTTAAGTTAGTTATGGTTTATTATAGGTTAAGTTTCTTGTTAAATTGTCTAGATAAATCTAGTTTCATTCCCAATGTAAAAACGCTTTGTTCTTTTTTACCAGCATAATTTTTACCAAAAGAGATGCGCTGTTCTGTATACAATTGTACATATTTCATCGGATGATATTCTAATCCGGTAATCAAATCACTTCGTCTGAATTTTTTATCAATACTAATATTTTCAACAGATTTCTTTGTTTCAGGAACATATAAATTATAACCTCCTAAAATTGAAAATTTATTTAGTTTATATTTCATAGCAGTTTCAAAACCTTTTGCATCAAAAACATAAGAAGGATTAATTGTATTTTCAGATTGATATGAAATAGGTGTAAAATCTCCATTTTGTTGTAAGATTCCAAGTAGACTAACATCAAATTGTTTACTCGTATATTTTAAACCAATTGAATAAAAAGTTGGATGTCCTGATAAACCTAAGATATGATTATCATCAATTAAGTTTTGAGCTATAAAAGCACGGTTAAATGCAGCTCCAATACTAATATTTTGATTTAATTCTAATTGAGCTGAAAAACCAAAACCATCAATAATCTTATCATCATTTCCACCTTTTGTTTGGATTTGAGCACCAAATTGAAAAGCTTTAATTTTATTTCTATAAATTATTGATTGATCTGCTCGTCCTGTTCCTAGCAAACCACCATCTGTTCCACCTGTAAAAGTTGCAGAAGCGCGTCCTCCAAATACATTAAAACGATCTGTATAAGCTGTAACATCACGGTAAACACTCCATTGTTTACCAAATGTTATTTTACCATATTTAGACAAATCAATACCTAAGTAACCCAAGCGATTACCAAAAACTTGTTGTTTTTGTTCTGAAACAATTGTCAAAAGATCACTATCTAAATTTCCATCAACATTAAACGACGAGTTACCTTTGAACATATTTATTTGGAGTTCAATACCAGCTACAAATGCAATATTTCCTTTTTTTAGATTAATTTCAATTCCAGCACGAGAGGCATTTTCTTGTAGCTCCATTACTTTATCATGCACAGCAAGATGACCTCTCAAACTAGTGTAAGGTCTTATCGAAATATCAATTGTATCATTTGATTTTTGAGCATAAACAATAGATCCTAATAATAAAAAGGCAGATATAAAATGTTTGTTATTGGCAATCATATTGAATGTTGATTTAGAACTATTTGCAAGAAAAATATTGATTAATTTTTCGATCTAAATTCCAACAAATGTAAATGGTTTTGTATCACTAAAAAGTTGTGAAGTTTCGCCAGCATACGTTTCATTTTTACTTACGCTTAATCGTTTTGTTTTTGCATTTTTACCAAAATCAATTTTCTTTAAATCAACCCAAAATGTATTTGGAGTTTTTGTAGTTTCAAAGTAATAAACAAGATTTAATTGAGGATACTGGCTTTCTACTAACCACAAAACATTCGCAACAAGTCCTTTTTCGTTCATGCCATCTGTTGTCGCAATGTCCCAAGCACTTGCAATTACACTTCCGTATTTTGAAGTCCATTTTTCCGAAGCATTTCCAACGTTGCCAGATCGATCTATACCTCTAGGAAAAACCCAAATATTTGCATCAATTTCATCTTTCCAATCCATAGAACGAGCTGTGATTACAGTATTTTCTGGACCTTTATAGACAAACTCTTGTGCAAGCATCTAGTTGTGGAGATAATAAAAAAAATAGGTTGGTAGAAAATAATGTCAAAGTTAATTTACTTAAAAAAGTCTTTTTCATTATGATGTATTTAGAATATTAAAGTTA
>NZ_JAOCDF010000011.1:0-79020 GCF_029840775.1 Empedobacter sp. GD03865 | reverse complement strand
AATTGATAAAAAAGGTTTCCACACGTTGAAAGACCCTGATCATTCTATCGCAGATAATTGCGAACGTGCTGCCAAAGCTTGCCCTGTAAATATAATTACAGTAAAAGAAATTTAGGTTAAAACATTAGCTATATAAAAGTCCATCAAAATTTTGATGGACTTTTTATTTTTTTAATTTTATTTAATTAATATACAAATTCATAAAAGATATTTACGGTTTCCCTTTTTTTTATAAGCAACCTTTTATACATATTTGCATCTATATAGAAAACAAATAAACTATAAAATGTCTAAACCGAAAAGAATTCACAAAACTTACAAAAAGTCTTTATTCAGTAAAATGAAAATAAAACCGGTAAACTTATTACTATTTATGGCAATCGCTTGTTTTATTTTTGTTTTAGTTTTTCTAAATTAATTGGAATTTATTACTCTCTACTTTTTTACTTTGATAATTTCTTAACTTCGTATCAAACTACGAAGAAATGACAAAATCTGAAGCTAGAAAATATTATCGAACGTTGAGAAAATCATTCACTAAAGAAGAAGTGAATAACTTGAGTGATCAAATTTTCGAACACATTAAACAATTAGATTTTTCTACAGATCAGACTTTTCATATTTTCTTACCTATCGAAAAAAATAACGAAATCAATACTTATCCAATCATAAATTGGCTATTTCAACAACAAAAAGAGGTCGTTTTGCCTTTGGTTATTGGCGATGATATGATTAATTGTAAAGTAGAAAAAGGTTTCGAAACGGTATTAAATTCACTTCAAATTCCAGAACCTATTCAGTATTCAGAAATTGATTCTAAAGCTATTGATGTTATTTTTATTCCAATGTTTGTTGCCGATAAAAAAGGAAATCGTGTAGGTTACGGAGGAGGATATTATGATAAGTTTTTGGCAAGATGTAGAGCTGATTCAAAAAAAATAGGTCTAACTTATTTTAGACCTATCGAATATATTGAAGACGCTTATTTCGGCGATTTTCCTCTTGATTTTTGTATTACTCCAGACGGAATTGAATCTTTCTGAATCGAGTCTTTTTTATCATTTAACGTTCTAAAATAGAATTTAAACTCTCGTTGAAATTTGATCGGCTCTTGTTTTAACACAAATACCCCAACATGATTATTGGTTTCGATTAATTTTTTATCCGAATTGAAATAATTAATTGTATACGCAATTCGCTTGATAGAGTCAGGTGTAATTGAATCTTTTGGTAAAATTGCAAATTTAGAAACGGAAGTAAATGTTACTTTTTTTGAACGAAGTTCTCTCAATAACGAAAATATTTCGGTCGTATCTTTTTTAGGAAAATAAGATAACAATTGATCTCTCAACAAACTATCAACAACCGTATCATTGGTATTAGATGCCAGTGCCGAAAGCTCGAAAAACTCGCGCAATTTTTGCTTTGCAATAAAATTTACAGCTTCTACCGAATCCATTTTATTACTTACTGTCGATGCTTCATTTTTGTAACCTTTTATTGCTTCTGGGTTATAATCTCCTTTATATTTATCGTCTTTGCACGATAATATCATCCAAACACTCATCAGCAATATCATGCTAAACTGAACTATTTTACTTATCGTTCTCATCTTGCTGGATTTTAAATTTTAATTTCACAATTTTTCCATTTTTCCTTTCCGATTCGATCAAAGAAAAATTCTTTAACGATGTCGTAGGCATTGTAACTAAATTGATATATTGTTGTTTCGAAAGAATCTCTACACCAAAAAAATCATTGTCATACACTTGATAAATCAACGCATCATCCGCAATCATTTGATTTAGCTTAGAAATTCGTTGTTTCAGATCTTTTGCTGAATTCGAATAATAATACAGCATAATTTTATAATCATCTGGCTCTAACAAAAGCTTTTCTGGCTGATTATATTGATGCAAATTAACCTTAAACGTATCTTGTTTATAATAAGGTGAACTCACAAACATCTTGATTGTATCTTTTTGCGATTCGAATTTGATACAACCTGTTTTCGTTGATAAATAAAGTGGCGTAAAACCATCTCTAATAATTGTAACCTCAACAGAATTGGTAATTGCAGCTTGTCTATCCGAATCTACAAAACAAAATTCATATTCTCGCTGACCAAAAATTGAATAATAAATAGTTGCTCCAATTCCGCTCAACAAAACAACTGCTGCTGCTATTATCGAAATCAATTTTAGCTTAGGTTTTGTTTTAGCAACTTTCTCTTTTACCGGAATTATTTCTTTTTCTGTTGATGGTTTAACATCTGCTGGAATCTCTACTTCAGATTCTTCTGGAATTATATGTTCTGATGAAAAATTTTCGTTTTCTGTTACTTCAATCGTCGATTCTTCAGTCTTATTTGGACCAAAATGTTCGATTTTCTGAACATTAAGAAAGTGTGCCCAATTTTTATATCCACAATATTGCGCCAAAAGATTGAGCATATCAATACGCGGAAGTTTCTTAAAATCTGACTTAAAATACGTATAAAACCATTTTTCACTAACAGTAGATCTGGTTTTATTGAATAAATCGTCTTGAAAAGATGTAATTTCTTGCCCCTTCCAATCGGAGATATTTTCGGATTGAGCAGAATTTTCTTCCAAAAATCGATTTGAAATCGTTTTTTTCAGAATTTCGAAAATTTCTATATCTGTAAATTTGCTCAAAAAATAAAATTTATAAAGTTGGTTTTCAGTATTTTGTAAAATAATTTCGATTTTACAAATTGTCTTTTAATACAACTACAAATAAAATAATTTTTTTGATATGTTGAGTTGTATTTCTTTATTAATGCGTTGTTAAATGATTTCTTTTGTTGTAAAACATTTGTTGAATATTAGATGATTGGATTACAATCATCTTACAACTATTTTGCTTCAAAAAACTTTGATGTCTGCTTAACTTTGGTTCAACAAAATGATTGAAAAAATCAAGAAAAACAAAAAATCAATTAAACATATCAAAAATTAAAGTTATGAAAAAATTAGCATTAAACGTAATCGTATTAGGAGTAATCGGAACTTCATTTGGTCTAACATCTTGTAATTTATTTGGATCGAAAGAAACAAAAACTGAAACAGAAGTAAAAAATGACACGATTACAACAATCGAAGATTCTGTAAAAATTGACTCTGTAGGAAAAGATTCTGTTGTGATCAAAGATTCGGCAGTTGTAAAAGAAACTCCTGTAAAAGTTGAAACAACTAAGACTACAACAACAGAGAAAAAATAATTTGTAGAATAGATTAAACAAAAAAATCAAATGAAAAAATTAGCGTTATTCGCTTTCGCAGCGATTTCTTTCACAGCAATTTCTTGTAAACAAGAACCAACAAGTGTAGGAGAACCAACAACAGTTATTGAAGATTCTGTAAATGTTGAAAAAGCAGAAATTCCTTCGGCAGATTCTGTAGAAGGAGTTACGGTAGATTCTTCGAAAACTGTAAATCCAGCAGGAACAACAAAAGATTCTGTTGCGAAATAGAACTTAAAAACTCAAAAAAAAATCCGCTCGTTAAGCGGATTTTTTTGTTTCTATATCTAAGATTAAGATTCTTTCAATGATTTAATATCAATCACAAAACGGTACTTCACATCAGATTTCATCATTCGCTCGTAAGCTGTATTAATGTTTTGAATATCGATCATTTCGACATCAGACACAATATTATGTTCTCCACAAAAATCTAACATTTCTTGTGTTTCCTTGATTCCTCCAATTAAAGATCCTGCTAAATTACGACGTTTCATAATCAATAAACCTCCGTGAACAGCATCTAAAGGCTCGATAGCTCCAACCATACACATTGTTTTATCTAATTTTAATAATTGTAAATATGGATTAACATCGTGTTTTACAGGAATTGTATTCAATAAAAAATCAAATGAATTTGCATGCGCTTTCATTTGTGTTGCATCTTTCGAAATCAAAACCTCATCAGCTCCAAGTTTCTTTGCATCCTCACCTTTAGATTCGGATGTTGTAATCATTACAACATGTGCACCCATTGCTTTTGCAAATTTAACGCCCATATGTCCCAAACCTCCAAGACCGATTACACCAACTTTATCGCCCGATTTTACATTCCAGTGACGCAAAGGCGACCACGTTGTAATTCCCGCACACAACAATGGCGCAGCAGCTTTTACATCGATATTTTCGGGTACGTGAAGCACAAAATCTTCTTCTACCACGATGTTTTCTGAATAACCACCGTAAGTGATTCCACCATGTTTCGAGTTTTTAGAATTGTACGTTCCTGTAAAACCATTTTCACAATACTGCTCCAAACCTTCGTCGCAAGAATGACAATGTTGACAAGATTCTACCATACAACCTACTCCAACCAAATCTCCAACTTTAAACTTTGTTACATCAGAACCAATTTCTTTTACTCGACCAATAATTTCGTGCCCTGGAACAACTGGATAATTTGGTTTTCCCCAATCGCCTTTCGCTGTATGAATATCGCTGTGACAAACTCCACAATACTCGATATCTATAAAAATATCTTTCGCATGTAAATGTCGACGTTCTATTGTGTGTGGCGCTAATGGATCAGTTTCATTGAACGCTGCATATGTTTTTGTGTTCATTATTTTTAAAATTTTTAACCCTATAAAATTAAAAAATCTACCTGAATAATCAGATGGTTTTGAATGAATTAAATTATAATTATTTCAATTTTTTGATTCCCATGTTCCACAAAGTGAAGGCATACTTATCAGCTGTTTCATTGATCACAACTTCTGTCGAACGACCTGCTCCGTGACCAGCTTTCGTTTCAATTCTGATTAAAACTGGATTATCACACGCTTGTTTCGCTTGTAAATTTGCCGCAAACTTGTACGAATGCGCAGGAACTACACGATCATCATGATCTCCTGTTGTGACTAATGTAGCAGGATAACATGTTCCTTCTTTTACATTGTGAACTGGTGAATATCCTTTTAGATACTCGAACATTTCTTTACTATCATCAGCTGTTCCGTAATCATAGCCCCAACCTGCACCAGCAGTAAATGTATGATAACGTAACATATCCAAAACACCAACCGCAGGCAATGCTACTTTTGCTACTTTTGGATTAATTGTTTCTGTTGCTCCAACTAATAATCCTCCGTTAGATCCTCCTGATAATGCAGTATAATCTGGCGAAGTATAGTTGTTTTTCTGTAAATATTCTGCTGCTGCTATAAAATCATTAAAAACATTCAATTTATTGAATTGACGCCCTCCATCGTGCCATTTTTTACCATATTCTCCACCTCCACGTAGGTTTGGAACAGCGTAAACTCCACCATTTTCAATCCAAGCAGCAGTTGCTGGACTAAATCCTGGCGTTAAACTAATATTGAATCCTCCGTATCCATAAACGATTGTAGGATTTTTACCATTTTTCTTCAATCCTTTTTTATACGTAATAATCATCGGAACTTTTGTTCCATCTTTTGACGTATAAAAAACTTGTTCAGAAATGTAATCATCTGAATTAAATTTCACATTTGGTTTAATGTAAACATCTGAAGAACCCGTTTCTACATTGTATTTGTAGCTTGTAGATGGTGTGATATAATTTGAAAATCCGAAATAGATTTCTTTCTCTGATTTTTTCCCTCCAAATCCTGATGCAGAACCAACTCCAGGCAATGTAATTTGACGAACTTTTGATCCATCATATTTGTATTGCTCTACAACCGAAATTGCATCTTTTAAGTATTTAGCAAATAAATAACCTCCTCCTGTAGAAACAGATAATACATTTTCAGTTTCTGGAATAACTATTTTCCAAGCAGCTTCGCTCAAATCAGAAATAGTTGCTTTAACTACTTTATTGTTTGGTGCTTTGTTATTTGTAAAAATGTAGAAAGTCTCTCCATCGTTATCAATCACAGAAGTATTTGTGTCAAAATTATTCACAATCGTTTTGATTGGACTATTTACTTGAGACAAATCTTGATAATACAACTCATTTCCAGTTGTTGTATTTGCAGCTGTAATAATTAAGAAACGCTCATCATCCGTCAAATAAGCACCAACATAGCGGCGAGGTGTTTCTGCTCCTCCAAAAATCAATTGATCTTTTTTCTGAGCTGTTCCTAATTTGTGGTAATATAATTTGTGTTGATCTGTTTTCTCAGATAATTCAGATCCTTTTGGTTTATCATAAGACGAATAGTAGAAACCGTCGTTTCCTTTCCAAGCTGTTCCAGAGAATTTAACATCAATCAATGTTTCTCCAACTTGTGTTTTATCTTTTGCATTCAAAACAATTACTTTTCTCCAGTCCGATCCATCTTCTGAAATAGAATAGGCAACTAAGCTTCCATCTTTAGAAAAACTAACATCAGCCAAAGAAACAGAACCATCTTTCGAGAATTTATTTGGATCTAAAAAAACTTCTTCCGTTCCGTTTTCACCTAATTTACGATACAAAACTGAATGTTGTTGTAAACCATCATTTTTGTAGTAATACGTATAATCTCCTTCTTTGAAAGGAGTCGAAATTTTCTCGTAATTCCAGATATCTGTCAACGATTTTTTCAATTGCGTGCGTAAAGGAATCTCATTCAAATAAGCATAAGTTGCTTTATTTTGTTCGATTACCCACTTCTTAGTATCCTCAGACAAATCGTCTTCCAACCAACGATATGGATCTTGTACATTCTCTCCAAAATACGTATCAACATGATCAATTTTTTTTGTATCTGGATACTTTTTCTTATAACTCTGTGCATTCACTCCTACCATAAGGGCAACATTAAATAAAATAAAAGCAGTTTTTTTCATTTCTTCTTAGTATAGCTATTTTGGTAAAGATAATAAAATCAAAAAGATAAATTGGTATTGAAAAAAATGATTTATTTTTGGGCAAAATCCTCTCAGATTTTAATTGAAATGAATACTTACAACTTCGCGGCAACTTAACGTTAAATTCATTTTGATTTAAAAATTTATCAAGTATTTTTAATTTGAAAAACCAAAAAAAAATGACTTTAGAAAAGTCTTTAACAGCCAAAATTGGGTCTATTTTTTCGTTGATTAAACAATCTTTTTCAAGCGAAAACTTAGATTTAACCGCGTTACCAATCAAAAAATCAGTCTTTCTATTAGCAATTCCGATGATGTTCGAAATGGTGATGGAATCTGTCTTTGCATTGGTCGATTTATATTTTGTAGGACATTTAAAAGAAAGCGCTTTCGCCATACAAACCGTTGGTCTTACAGAATCTTTATTAACAATTGTTTATTCGATTTCAATAGGAATAAGTATGGCTGCAACTGCCATTATTGCACGAAGAATTGGAGAAAAGAAACCCGAAAAAGCTTCGGAAAGTGCTTCGCAAGCAATTTTATTATCGATAATCATTACAATTCTGTTGAGTATTTTCGGATTTATATTCTCCAAAGATTTATTGATTTGGATGGGATCAACCGAACAAGCCGCAGAATACGGGAAGAATTTCACTAAAATAATGATGGCAAGTTGTTTATCAATTGTGTTATTATTCTTGATTAACGGAATTTTTCGCGGAGCTGGAAATGCAGCAATTGCGATGAAAAGTTTGTGGTTAGCTAACGGAATCAATATTATTTTGTGTCCAATTCTTGTTCGCGGATGGTTCTTTTTTCCTGAAATGGGATTAGAAGGAGCAGCCTTAGCTACTGCAATTGGTAGAAGTGGTGGTGTGGTTTATCAATTGTATGGTTTAACGAAAAAAGATTCATTAATTCAAATCAAATGGAGTTATTTCGTTCCAAAATCTAAACTAATTATCAATATTGTAAAAATTGCAGTACCAGCTATTGTACAATACATTATTGCTAGTTGTAGTTGGATTATTCTTGCGCGAATTGTTGCTCAATCTGGTGGAGAAATTGCCTCATCTGGTTATCAAACAGCTTTACGACTGATGATGTTTTTTATGTTACCTGCTTGGGGATTGAGCAATGCTGCGGCAACTTTAGTTGGTCAAAACTTAGGAAATAAAGATCCCGAAAAAGCAGAAAAATCAGTCCTTATGACCATGAAATTTAACATCATTTACATGTTGATTGTAAGTGTTATTTTCTATGGATTAAGCAATTATTTAGTCTCAATTTTTACAACAGAAGAACATATCAAAATCGTTGCAAAAGAAGGAATGTATATTTTGGCAACTGGTTTTTTATTATACGGAATTGGAATGGTAATGATGAATGCTTTTAACGGCGCGGGCGATACAATGACGCCAACGATTATCAATTTTGTTGGATTTTGGTTATTTCAAATTCCGTTAGCTTATGTACTTTCTTATCATTTCAATTTGAAAGAAGAAGGCGTATTTATTGCAATTCCTGTTTCGGAAACGTTTATTGCAATTTTAGCATTTATTCTCTTTAAACGAGGGAAATGGAAGCAGAAAATAGTATAAAAAATCCGCTCAATGAGCGGATTTTTTTATGTTTTATCCTTTAAAAGTATAATATCTTGCACCTTTCAAATCTGGAATTTCAGTTTCAATGCGATCTAAAGCAAAACCTTTCGAATCATTAATAGATGTTTTCAGATTTTTATTGTGTAAATCTTGGTATTGTTCAAAAGAAATTGCTTCTCTTTTATTTAAATAAGTGAACAAATCCATTTTATTCATCACATTCTTCCAACCTTCACCAATTTGTCCTTGAAAAACTTTCGATTTAGATCCAGAACCATACGCAATAAAACCAACTGTTTTTCCATTTAATTCTTCATTGCTATCTGCGCTTACTTGTAGAGCCGATAAAAATGCTGTAAAAACTGAAGCTGTGTACATATTTCCGATCTCAGAAGAAGCACGTTGAGTTGGTTCTACTTTTTCTTTGATTAAGGCTTTATATTCATCCGATTTTGAAACAATTTTCAAGTTATCATTCGAATTATTTTGACCATTTTCTAATGCAAAAACATCCGAAAACATTCTTTTTCCTTGAAATGCATAAGGCAGATGAAAAGCAATATATCGCCAATTTTCGTACAATTTACCTTCTACTTTAGACTTTTCTTTAAAGTTGAAATAAGCTTCTCTAACTCTATTTTTATAACATTCGTTAGAATATTGACCTTCAAAAACTGGTTCATCAGAAAAGATTTCGATTTCAGATTTTGTTGTTCCTAAAGCATTCAAAATCGCTTCATCAGAAGTTGATTGATGTGGTTTAAAGAAATCAAAAACAGATTCCATTCCAATTCCCCAATTGTTATCAAACGCAATCAAATCTGGTTGATTCGAGATTAACATCGCTACTGCACCAGCACCTTGCGTATATTCTCCCGTCGATTCTAAGCCATATTTTGCATAATCGGCTGCAATTACAATTGCTTTTTTAGCTGGATTTACACGAACATAATCGATAGAATTGTGCATCGCATCTACTCCACCCACGCACGCAAACGTCATATCCACAACATCTGTATGTCTAAAAGGTCGTTCACCAAATTGTTTAGCCAAAACAGATTCTACCAATTGTACTGCATAAGTTGCGGTTGGTTTTGCTCCATCTAAAGCGCTTTCTGTTCCTAAATAAATTCGTCCGATTTCAGTTGGATTTATATCAAAATCTGTGATTAATTTCAACAAAGCATTCGCAGCGATAGTTGCTGTATCTTCATGAACATCTAAAACAGACATTTTCTTTAAACCCAAACCAATTTCAAGTTTATCAGGATCAATATTGCGTTGAATTGCTAAATCTTTTATTGGTAAATATATATGCGGAACGTAGATAGAAGCCGCCTCTATTCCATACTTCATTTTCGTTGATTTTTAAGCGAACTTCAAAGTTAAGAGTATTTAATTTTTAGTAAGCATGAAATAAATCCTGAATTTTAAGAAATCAATAATCATTATAAAAAAACAAAAAAATAGAGGTTTAATTAGAATATTTCTTAATTTTAAGTCTATAATTTTAAATATTTTTTTTCAAAATGGCTCGTACTTTTTACAAATCAATCAAAAATTCTGTCAAATATTGGTGGATTTTATTAATCATTGGATTATTATTCGTTGGACTTGGAATTTATACATTCGCATTTCCAACAGCATCGTATGTTGCACTTTCAGTATTTTTTGCTGTATCTTTTTTATTCTCTGGAATTTCGGAAATTGTTTTTTCGATCTCAAACAAAGATGAAATTGATAGTTGGGGCTGGACATTGACATATGGAATTATTACAACTATTGTTGGATTTATGTTAGTTGTAAATCCAATTCTAAGTTTAGAAGTTTTTGCTTATTATGTTGGATTTTTAATTTTATTCCGCTCAATTTCTGGAATTAGTTATGCTTTCGACCTAAAAAATTATGGCGTAAAAGATTGGGGAATTTCTCTGTTCTTAGCTATTATTGGATTAATCATTTCCCTAATTTTATTATCATCTCCACAATTAGCAGGTTTAACAGCAGTAGCTTGGCTTGGATTAGCTGTAATTTCATCAGGATTATTTGCTATTTTTATTTCGCTTCAATTGAAGAAAATAAAAGATATCCCGAATAATATTTCAGACGATTTGAGAAGTCGATATGAAGAAATTAGAAAAGAAATCGAAGATTTTAAAAATCAATAAAAAACAAAAACCTCTACTTTAATTGATGTGGAGGTTTTTGTTTTATTTTCCTAAGATTCCTTCTAAAAATCCAGTTTTAAAAGATTCAATCATAACATCTGG
Organism: Empedobacter sp. GD03865; assembly: GCF_029840775.1. Lineage (NCBI taxonomy): Bacteria > Pseudomonadati > Bacteroidota > Flavobacteriia > Flavobacteriales > Weeksellaceae > Empedobacter > Empedobacter sp. GD03865. Next base: position 68,320 of record NZ_JAOCDF010000011.1, on the reverse strand, counting down.
TTGATCTATAAAATTTAGGAAACCATATGCAAGAACTGCACCTATAGCAATTTTTCCAATTGTTAATAAAGATAGCTTTTTCATATTACCTTGATCTAAAATCGAATGTAATAAATATTTACAATATCGGTGCTAACAATCTACAAATTGATGCAAATGCACGGTAATACCAAGGTCTATTTTCCCATTTTTCTAGCGTTAATAATTCTGAATCCTCTTTATCTATATCAAATTGAGCACTCATTTGTTTTAATAAAGTCTCATTTTCAATTACAGAAGTAATTTCAAAATTAATCATAAAACTGCGGTAATCTAAGTTTACTGTTCCAATAAAAGCCAATTTATCATCGACAGTAATAGTTTTGGCGTGAATAAATCCTTTTTCGTATAAATAAACTTTTACACCCCGCTTCATCAAAGGTTTTAGGAATGATAATGACGCTTGTTGCACTACAATAGAATCGCCTTTTTTAGGTATAATCAACTCCACTTCTACTCCGCTCGAAACAGCAATCATCATCGCTGTTTTAAATTCGTCACTTGGTATAAAATATGGCGTGCACAATTGCACTTTCTTTTTCGCTAAAGTAATTGCCAAAATCATCGCTTCCATTGCCGAATGTAAATCACTACCAGGCGAAGAAAGTCCAAAACTAACAGTTGCAGCATCTTCAAAAATCTTACTTTGAGAATTGTAAAAATAATTTGAATCAGAAATATTATACTTTTTGCCTTCGGTCATCATCCAATTTAAGTAAAAATGCAATTGCAAACTATTGATAGAATCGCCTTCAATCATCACAGAAGTATCACGCCAATAAATCTTATTATTTGGACTTATTACACCATTTTGATTGATGTATTTATCACTAATGTTAATTCCTCCTAAAAATGCTTTTTTACCATCAACAATCAAAATTTTACGGTGATTACGGTAATTAGAATTCGCTAAAGACGAAAATCGAACAGGTAAAAATGTTTGAAATTCCACACCTGTTCCATCAAATCTCTTTTGATGTTTGTTCAGTTTTGATGATCCAAAATCATCCGCAGTTACACGAACTTCTACACCATTTTTAGCTTTTTCAATCAGAATATCAATGATTTCATTTCCAATATGATCTTCATCAAAAATGTAATATTCAAGATGAATATGATCTTTCGCTTCTCGTAAAGCTTCTAAAAAAAGAGGGAATTTATCTTCTCCATTTGTCAACAACTTTACTTTATTATTTGTTGCAGGATAAGCAACTCTTGCATTGTTTAAATAACGATAAACCTGCGACAATGAACCAATTCTTGCATTTACTTTATCTAAATCATCTTGAACAGATTGATCCATTTCAGCCCATTTTTCATTGATGATTTTTTGATGATTCTTATCTATTCGTTTAAAAAATTGATCTTTTTTGAATTTCTGTCCAAAGAAAAAATATAGAATTATTCCGATAAATGGTAGAAAAACAATCACTAATATCCATGCAATTGTTTTGGTTGGATTTCTATTTTCGATCAAAATAGTAACAATCACCATTATATAAAGGACGGTAAGCGGAACCCAATACCATTCTTTGATAAAATTCCAGATGTGCAAAAGTGTGATTGACCATTCCATTTGTTACCGATTCGTAATTTTTTATAAAAATAAATGAATAAAAATCAACTGCTTAAAAAATTAACAGAAAATATTTAAAAATAATTTTGGAAATGATAAATAAACCTTCTTATATTTGCAATCCAAAATGACGGTGCCTTAGCTCAGTTGGTAGAGCAAAGGACTGAAAATCCTTGTGTCCCTGGTTCGATTCCTGGAGGCACCACCACATTTATAAAACCTCAAGCATGTGTTTGAGGTTTTTTTTTGAATGAACATAACAATTTATTCATCGAGTATTTTAGAGTTGTATCTAAATATTCCGTAAATTGCGTAAAACATGGAAATAGGAAATAGACCTTGGGGTTCTTACTATGTATTAGAGGACACCGATATATATAAATTGAAGAGAATAGAAGTGAATGTTGGCGGGCGTTTGTCTTACCAATACCACAATCATCGTGCAGAAGTTTGGACAATTGTTCAGGGTACTGCAATGGTAACACTTGATGATAAAGAATATGAATACAAAGCAGGTGAAGTCGTTATTATTCCATTAAAAGCAAAACATCGTATTCAGAACATAGGTAATGAGACTCTAATTTTTATCGAAGTTCAGCATGGTACGTATTTTGGCGAGGAAGACATCATTCGCATCGAAGATGATTACAACCGATCATCTGAAGATTAACAAAAACTAACTATAAAATACTAAACTAATTGACTATGAAAATCGGAATTACATTTAGTGCTTTTGATTTGCTCCATGCGGGACATATCAAAATGCTAGAAGACGCAAAACAACATTGCGATTATTTGATTGTAGGTTTACAAACAGATCCAACATTAGATCGACCAGAAAAAAACAAACCGACACAAACTGTTGTAGAGCGTTACATTCAGCTCAAAGGTTGCAAATTCGTCGATGAAATTGTGCCTTATGCAACAGAACAGGATTTAGAAGATGTTTTGAGATCTTTCAAAATTGATGTGCGTATTTTAGGGATTGAATACCAAGACAAAAACTTTACAGGACGTAAATATTGTGAAGAAAAAGGAATCGAATTGTATTACAATTCAAGAGACCACCGTTTCTCAAGTTCCGGACTTAGAAAAGTGGTTGCTGAAAAAGAACTTCTTAAAGTTGTAAAATAAAAATGGAGTAAGGTTAGAGTTTATCTAACCTTTTTTATTTACAATACTTTCTCAATCAAAAAATTAATGTAAAAAATAAATCGAAAAATTATACCTTTGCAAAATGTCAAATATAGTTGCAATTGTAGGAAGACCAAACGTTGGTAAATCTACGTTCTTCAACAGAATGATCCAAAAAAGACAAGCTATCGTTGATGACACTTCTGGTGTTACACGTGACCGTCACTATGGAAAATCTGATTGGAATGGAAAAGAGTTTACCGTAATCGATACCGGAGGGTATGTCGTTGGTTCAGATGATACCTTTGAAGAAGAGATCCGCAAGCAAGTTGAATTGGCTATCGATGAAGCAAATGTAATTTTGTTCATGGTAGACAATCAAGTTGGTTTAACGGATATGGATAAGGAAGTTGGCAACCTTTTAAGACGCACTAAGAAGCCTACATTCTTAGTTGTGAATAAGGTCGATACCAACAAAAATTTAGACGATTCTTATGAGTTTTATAACTTAGGATTCGAAAAAATGTACACTATCGCTGCAATGAGCGGAAGTGGAACAGGTGAATTATTAGATGATGTGGTAGATTGTTTTACAGAAGAACAACACATTGATCCATTCGAAGGTTTACCTAAAATTACAATCGTAGGTCGTCCAAATGCTGGAAAATCTACATTAATTAATGCATTATTAGGTGAAGAACGTAATATTGTAACCGATATCGCAGGAACAACACGTGATTCTATCGAAACGTTGTACAATAAATTTGGACACGAATTTGTTTTGGTAGACACTGCTGGAATGCGTAAAAAAGGAAAAGTTAGCGAAGATTTAGAATTCTATTCTGTGATGCGTTCGGTTCGTGCAATCGAAGAATGTGACGTTTGTGTCTTAGTAATTGATGCAGAACGTGGAATTGAAGCACAGGATTTGAACATTCTTTATTTAGCAGAACGTAACCGAAAAGGTGTTGTCATCTTAATCAACAAATGGGATTTATTGGAGAAAGAAACCAATACAATGAAAGAATACAAAGATGCTATTCTAAAACGTATTGCGCCTTTTACAGACGTTCCTGTGTTGTTTATCTCGGCTCTTACAAAACAACGTGTCTTGAAAGCTGTTGATACATTTATCGAAGTTTACGAGAACCGCAGTCGTCGTATCAAAACAAGTAAATTAAACGAAACCTTGTTACCGATTATCGAGATTACACCTCCACCTGCAGTAAAAGGAAAATACATCAAAATCAAATATGTAACGCAGTTACCTACAAAAACGCCTCAATTTGCGTTTTTCTGTAACTTGCCACAATATATTAGAGATCCTTACAAACGATTTATCGAAAATCAATTGAGAAAGGAGTTCAATTTTGAAGGAGTTCCAGTTGAAGTTTACTTCAGAAAGAAATAATAAAAATCCAAAAAGTCCATTTACAATTTGTAGATGGACTTTTTTATTGATAACAATAGAATTTAACATTCATAAAAAAAGCTCAACGATTGACGCTGAGCATTTTTGTGACCGAGACAGGATTCAAACCTGTAACCTCTTGAGCCGTAATCAAGTGCGCTATTCAGTTGCGCCACTCGGCCGTTTGAAATAATTGAAAGTATTTTCCCTTATTTTCGAATGCAAATATACAGCTCTTTTATCGTAAAAACCTAAGCTTTTCGAGAAAAATTTTTAACAATAATTTAATTTACAACGAATCAATTGCTTACAAAAATATTTTTTTTAAGATTTTAACAGAATTCTTAACTTGCTTTCTCTAAATTCAATCCAAAATGATTAAAAAATTAATTCTAAGTTCATTCGTTCTTCTTGCCATTAGTAGTTGTAAACAGTCAAAAGAAGCTGTTAAAACCGAACAAGAAAATACAACTTTCCAGTTTGCAAAAAATATTTCTATCGAAGAAAACAACGAAACAATCACGATAAAATCATCTGGAAATACGATTTCATTTGATAAAAAAGACTTGCCTATCAAAACTGTGATGGTTGAAACTTCATCTGCCGTGACGTTTTTAGATCAATTAGGACGTCTTGACTTAATCAAAGGAGTTTGCGATGCAGATTTTATTTACAATCCTAAAATAGCAGAAGGAATCGCAAATAAATCAATCTTGAAAGTTGGAAATTCAAACGAACTATTCACAGAAATTATCTTAAAAAATAAACCTCAATTGATTATTGCAAGTTCTAATCCTGTTTTAGCAAAATTTCATCAACAATTGGAACAAAATGGAATAAAAGTATTGTATTTAGATGAATACAAAGAGCAAAACCCATTGGGACAAGTTGAATATCTGAAGGTTTTCGGAAAATTATTCGGAAAAGATACAGAAGCTGAAAAGCGTGTAGAGACGGTTAAAAATAATTACGACTCCATCAAAAATATCATTCAAACCAAAGCACAAGGTAATGTTTCAACAATTGTCAATACAATGTATGGCGATATTTGGTACGTTCCGACAAATGATTTGTTGCAAGCAAAATTAATAGACGATGCGAAAGGAAATTATATTTTCAAGAATAAAACAGGTGAAAATAGTTTGAGCTTAACATTTGAAGAAGTTTATACAGCTGGAAAATCTGCAAATTATTGGATCAATGCAACAAACGTGAATTCATTGGCAGAAATGAAAGCTTCTTATCCAAATTATGCGTGGTTTGATGCGTTTAAGAAAGGAAATGTCTACGCATACAACAAACGAATGAATGCAAAAGGTTCGAATGATTATTTTGAACAAGGAATTCTTCGTCCAGATATTATTTTGAATGATTTAGGAAAAATTTTCTATCCAAATTTATTTCCAACTTATGATTTATACTTTTATCAACAATTGAAATAAATGATTGAAATTATTCAAAAATTCGAAGATTTTGTTCTAAAATCTTCGAATTTATCCATTTCAACTCTTGAAAAAGATGCAGAATGTGACGAATATATAGGTTATAATTTCAATGTTAATGAGTTTTCTATAAAATTTAGAAAAGCGAAAATTACGCCTAAAAAAGTTGGTCAATTTGTAACATTATGGAAACGAAATACAGCTAAACAAACCGAACCTTTCGACGAAAATGATGGTTTTGATTATTACATTATTGCGGCAGAAGATAATTCTAAACTAGGTTTTTATATTTTTCCGAAATCAATTTTAATTGAAAAGAATATTTTGAGCTCAATTAAAAAAGAAGGAAAACGAGGTTTTAGAGTTTATCCGAATTGGGTAAAACCTGAAAATAAACAAGCGGAGAAAACTCAAAATTGGCAACAAGATTATTTTGTAGAAGTCATCAATCAACAAATTGATAAGAAAAATGTTAAATCAATACTTAAATAATAATTGAGATGTCTCAACAAGCTTGACATGACAATTTCTAAATGCTTTTTTATGAAAATTAAACACATCATATAATTAGATATTCCTTATATTTTATGTCACTTTTTACTTGACTAAAAAGTAACCAAAAAGTCAAGGCTGTAAATCTATTAGACTAAAAATACTTTCATTTCACTAAAGATTTTAAAAACCCTACAGGCTAAAATCTTTTTAACGTTACATTCAATTATTTTCTTAACGTCATAGATTTAAGGCCATTTTTAATAGGACGATTACATTAATTATTACTTTGTAAATAAATAGAGTGATGTCTCGGCATGACAATTTCTAAATGCTTTTTTATGAAAATTAAAACTAAAGGATATAATCTCTAATATATTATTTAAAACATTATTCCAATAAAAAAATCCTGCTCAATTGAACAGGATTTTTTGTTTATAATATTTTCTATCTTAGAATAACTCCGATTGAAATTGCTCTAAGAAACGTTTATCATTTTCTGTGTACAAACGGATATCACCAATCTGATACAACAACAACGCAATACGCTCAATTCCCATACCGAATGCATAACCCGAATATTTCTCAGGATCGATATCTACATTGCGCAAAACATTAGGATCTACCATTCCACATCCCATAATTTCTAACCAACCTGTACCCTTTGTCATACGATAATCGGTTTCAGTTTCTAATCCCCAATATACGTCAACCTCAGCAGAAGGCTCTGTAAATGGGAAATATGAAGGACGTAAACGAATTTCAGATTTACCAAATAACTCAGTTGTAAAATAACTTAACGTTTGTTTCAAATCTGCAAACGAAACACCTTCGTCGATGTATAAACCTTCGATTTGGTGGAACATCATATGCGAACGAGACGAAATAGCTTCGTTACGGTAAACACGACCTGGCGCTAAGAAACGCATTGGCGGTTGATTTTTCTCCATATGACGAATCTGCGTAGACGATGTATGCGTACGCAACACAATATCTGGATCAGTTTCGATGAAAAATGTATCTTGCATGTCTCTCGCAGGGTGATGCGCTGGCAAATTTAACGCTGTAAAATTGTGCCAATCATCTTCGATTTCTGGCCCTTCAGAAACGCTAAATCCAATGCGATTAAAAATCTCGATAATACGATTTTTTGTAATGTTAATTGGATGACGAGAACCCAATGTAAAAGGCTCTCCAGGACGCGTTAAATCTAAAGAAGAATCAGTTTTTCCTTCGTTTGAAATTTCATTTTTAAGAACAGTTGATTTTTCTGTTGCCAATGTTTTTAATTCATTCACAACTTGACCAAATTCTTTCTTTTGTTCATTCGGAACAGATTTGAACTGCGTAAACAAGTCCGTTAAAATTCCTTTTTTTCCTAAAAATTTAATTCTGAATTCTTCAATTTCAGCAGCATTTGTTGAATGGAAGTTTTTTACTTCTTCAATATATTGTTTGATTTGGTCAATCATAATTTCTGATCAATTTGATTACAAATTTAACCGATAATCAACTTATAACAAATTATTCGAGTACTTTTATCTTTATTCCACTAAAACTCTGTAAAAATGGCTCAACCAATTTTAGAAATTAATCTTGAGAAAATCAGTTATGATTTAGATAAAGTTATTTGAGGTATCGAGAAATCTATTATTTTCATTTTTTATTCATTTCCTGTTTATTTTAATTATTGGTATTCATATGCCCTTCGGGGAAGCTCATCCAAAAAACATTTGAAATTAAAAGGAGGAGCCATGGTATGGCTCAGGTAATTCAACTAAATAAATTATTTCCATAAAGTTGGCAACTCGCTCCACTCAGACACTCCAACTTTTTTTATTCCAATAATTTAGAGTTGAATTGCATTTCGATCCTAAATCGTCGGATTTTTTTAATTCCTTTTTCAATACTCAAATCTACTTTCAACAATAAATTTATAAATCGTCATTGATGAAAAGTCGAGCGTCAATTCGGTGTAGTGAGCGTAAAAAAGATTAGTGAGCGATATGTTTACGTAATAAGTTTTACGTTCTACGTTTAACGTTTAACGTGTTTTTTATTATCAATATTCTAATCCACTTTCAATAACAAATTCCAAAGCCACATACGATTTGCAGACGAGTTTCAATCCATTGAAACAAGCGTAAAAAAGATTAGTGAGCGATAGCGAATCATTTAATATTTTTAGTGCGTAAAATGGTAATTGAACGTCGAAAATCGCAGTCTTGTAATGCTTTGCATTCATGAATACCTTAAAAATAATAATAAATCATATGAATAACTTTTTGGTTCGTTTTTTCATCAAGGAAAAAATGAACATAAAGTACTTTCTATCACTTTTTTATTCATTACTTTTCTATTTTAATTATCGGTATTCATATGCCCTACGGGGAAATGAGTAAAAAAGTAATCAAAAAACTCTTGGCCGTAAACCTCTCTACTAAAAATGTTCTCATTTCACTAAAGATTTTACAAACCCTACGGGCTAAAACCTTTTTAACGCTCCATTCATCCATTTTCTTAACGTGAGAGATTTAATGCCGTTTTCTTCATCCTTTTTTAATATTCAAATTCACTATTTAACAATGAATTCCAAAAACCGTCCTTGCTGAAAAGTCGAGTGTCAATTCGACGTAGTGAGCGTTAAAAATGATTTACTGTTCACATTTTATATGTGAATGATTTAAAGCATTTAGCGAATAGCCATTATTGACCGACTTGTAAGCACAGACTTGATTTTTTTTGGTTCTTTTTTTTATCAAGATTCCCCAAAGGGTATATGAATTCATTTGAAAACAATAATAACTCATGAATAAAAAAATGAATAATCTTAATCATGCATCTCAGCTTTTTGACACTCGCCTCCAAATCATATGACATTTTTCTAATCCTTTTTCTAATTCAGATTCGTTATCACTTTTATCAACGGATTTTAGAGTCGACTTACGATTTGCAGACGAGCTTCAATCCATTGAAACAAGCGTAAAAAAGATTAGTGAGCGTATGCGAATCATTTAATCTTTTTAGTGCGTGAGATGAGAATTGAACGTCGAAAATCGCAGTCTTGACTTTTTTGGTTCGTTTTTGTGTCAAGACAAAAATGAACTTAAAGTAATTTCTATCACTTTTTTAAGAGTAAAAAAGTAATCAAAAAACTCTTGGCCGTAAACCTCTCTACTAAAAATGCCCTCATTCCACTAAAGATTTTAAAAACCCTACGGGCTAAAACCTTTTTAACGTTACATTCAAACATTTTCTTAACGTGAGAGATTTAATGCCTATATCTATATCCTTTTTCTATTTCAAATACACTTTTTAATAAGAAATTTATTTCATATTTAATAAAAAAATCCTCCTAAGAAAACTTGAGAGGATTTGTTTGATATCTTATTTTCGAGAATTATTTTCCAAAAACTTCTTTTACTTTAGCTGTAATTCGTTCACGTTCTGCATCTGTCAAATTAGAACCAGAAGGTAAACATAATCCATTTTCGAATAATTCTTCTGCTACTGTTCCTCCATAATAAGGTGCATCTGCAAATACAGGTTGCATGTGCATTGGTTTCCATAATGGACGAGATTCGATATCATCTTCTAAGAAAGCTAAACGCAACTCTTCGCGTGTTTTCCCTGCTACTTTTGGATCTATTAAAATCGCAGATAACCAATGGTTAGAGAAATAATCAGAACTTGGTTCAACAAAAACAGTTACGCCATCAATATCAGAAAATAACTCTTGATAGAATTTGTTCATTGCACGACGAGCTGCTACTCTATCCGCTAAAACTTCCATTTGTCCACGACCGATACCTGCTGTAATATTACTCATACGGTAATTGTATCCAATATGCGAATGTTGATAATGTGGTGCGTTATCACGTGCTTGCGTTGCTAAAAAGACTGCTTTATCTTTATCTTCTTGTGTTTGACAAACTAATGCTCCACCACCAGAAGTTGTAATAATTTTATTCCCGTTAAACGATAAGGCTCCGAAACGACCAAACGTACCACAAGCTTTACCTTTGAACGTAGAACCCAATGCTTCTGCAGCATCTTCTATCACAGGAATGTTATATTTTTCTGCAACAGCATGTACTTCGTCAACCTTGTAAGGCATTCCATACAAATGAACCGCTAAAATCGCTTTTGGTGTTTTTCCTTTTGCAATACGATCTTTAATAGCCTCTTCTAATGCAATTGGACAAAGATTCCATGTATCTTTTTCAGAATCTACAAAAACAGGTGTTGCGCCTTGATAAGCAATTGGATTTGCAGTTGCTGAGAATGTCATTGATTGGCAAAGAACCTCATCTCCGTAGCCAACTCCACATTCTATTAATGCTAAATGAATTGCCGCTGTACCAGCAGATAAAGCAGCTACTTTAACATCTGCATTTAAGAATTTTTCTAAATCTGCTTCAAAACCATTAACATTTGGTCCTAAAGGCGCTACCCAGTTTGCATCGAATGCTTCGTGAATATATTTTAATTCATTTCCACCCATATGTGGAGATGATAACCATATTTTTTCAGCCATTTTTATAGTTGTTTTTGTTGTACAAATTTAGTTAATTATAAATTTGAAATATCTTTAATTTTAATAATTTTTCCTGGATTTCCTACAACTGTGGCTCCATCTGGAATATCTTTTATGATAACTGCTCCTGCACCAATAGTACACCATTTACCAATCTTTATACCTTGAATAATAGAAGCCCCAATCCCAATATGTGTCCCTTCTCCTACCTCAACATTTCCTGCTAAAGAAACGTTAGGCGAAATATGCACATAATCACTAATTATACATTCGTGGTCGATAGAGGCATTGGTATTAATGATACAATGTTTTCCTATATTGACTTCTGAATTCACTGAAACGCCAGCCATTACAACCGTTCCCTCTCCTATTTTTGCTCGCTTAGATATAGCTGTTTTAGGATGAATAAGAGTAGGATAATTATCTACATTTAATTTATCAACTAGTCTCTTTCTAATTTCATTATCTCCAATCGAAATTATTAAATTAGAACTCATTGTAAATTCGTGAATTACTGAATAATTGAAAAGTGATATTATAGAAAAATCGTCATCATATATATTTTTAATCTTATATTCAATTTCTTCTAATAATTCAACAATAACTTTTGCATGACCTTTTGCTCCATAAATATCTATTTTCATTTTTCAGCAAAAAATAATTTATCAATGAAATTTAATTGGTTTTGCAGGTATCCCAACTGCTGTACAGTTAGCTGGTAATGATTTGGAAACAACTGCTCCTGCTCCTAGAATTGTATTTTCTCCAATTTCTAATAAATTGATAATTTTAGCTCCAGTTCCTACATAAACTCCTTTATGAATATGTACTTCTCCTGAAATATTGACCGAAGGCATGAACGCACAATAATCATCAATTATAGTATCATGCCCTACTGTACACATTAAATTTAAAATAACAAAGTCTCCTATGACTATATTACAAGTAATAATATTTCCTTCACAAATAATACAACCTTTTCCTATCTTCACATCATCTTTAGATATTGAAGCATTAGGATGCACAATAGAAGGATAGTGAATATTAGGATTAGTAATTTTATTTAATATAATTTGTTTAATTTTTGGGTCACCAATGGAAATTACCAAACACAACTCTTCATTTACTTCGTTCAACTCTTCAATTCCTCCTAAAACAGGATATCCATTCACAATAGAGTCTTTTTCTTTACCATCATCATAAAACCCTATAAAATCGTATGTATTGGGATTGACAATGTTAATCTTATCAATTATAGTCTTCACTTCTCGACCAAAACCGCCAGCACCAAAAATTGCAATTTTTTTCATATTATTTTTTTAATTTTTACCATTAAACGCTTCCGCAGTTGCCTGCCCCACTTGAGATATCCCCTCCGATTTAAACACTTTTTTGAAAGTCATAAAAAACACTTTTACATCCATCATAAAAGATAAATTATCTACATACTCTACATCCAACTCAAATTTTTTCGTCCAAGAGATAGCATTTCGTCCATTGACTTGTGCCCATCCTGTAATCCCTGGTCTTACATTATGTCTACGTTTTTGTTTTTCGTTATACAAAGGTAAATATTGTGGTAAAAGTGGACGTGGACCTATAATCGCCATATCCCCTTTCAATACATTAATTAATTGAGGAATTTCATCCAACGATGTTTTACGTACAAATGCTCCAATGGGTGTTAAACGCTCGGCGTCTGGCAAAAGATTTCCTTGTGCATCTTTTTTATCATTCATTGTTTTGAACTTAATGATTTTAAAAATCTTTTCATTCAGTCCTGGTCGAGCCTGAAAGAAAAAAGGTTTGCCATCATTTGCAATATACAAACCGATTGTTACAACGATAAATAGTGGCGACAAAATAATCAATCCAACAAAGGCAATGACAAAATCAAAAAAACGTTTTATATAATTTTTATACATAACTAAATATTTTTAAACGAATTTTCTACTGTTTCTACAAACTGTTTCGTTAAAATGGACTTGTCGTAAACTGTTTCTGCTAAATTTCTTGACTTTTGTCCCATTTCTTTCACTATTTCAGGGTGATTTTTAAGGAATAATATTTTATCTACTAATTCTTGGGGTTTATTCGGCTTAACATAATAACCACAATTATATTTTTCAACCATATCCTTTGTCCAACCTGCTGAATTTACTATAATTGGTTTTCCGGCAGATAGCGAATCAAATAATTTGTTGGGTGAATTCGTATATAGAATAGGTAAGTCTTTGAAACTTACTATTGACACATCAGAGAAATTTACAATTTCAGAAGTTTCTTTCATTGGAAATCTACCTAAGAATTTAACATTTTTCAAACCATATTTCTGGCATTCTGCAATTAAAATACCTTCAGTTGAACCACCACCAATGAATAGAAATTCGACATCGTCAATATCTTTCATTAATTTTGCAGATTCTATAATAGTTTCTGCTCCGTTAGCGAAACCTAAAGAGCCAAAATGTATTATTTTAAAACTATAAGGCTTTAGTTTTAATTCTTTTTCAAAATCTATATTCTTTTCTCTTGACCAAAATTCATCTATTTTAGACATATTAGAAATCATAGTAGTTTTATCTCTAGAAATATATTTTATCACACCGTCTTGCATACCTGGCGACAAGGCGATAACGTGTATCGCATTTTTATAGATGGTTTTTTCAAACCAACGCGTAGATTTTACAATTAATGGATTTTTAAAAGCACCCATTTGTATAGGAACTTCTGGCCATAAATCACGTACTTCAAAAATATAAGGTATTTTTTTCAGCCATTTCATATATAAAGCTGTGATACCAACTGTGAGAGGAGTAGAAGTTGCAATAACTAAGTCAATATTTTTTTGTTTTTTAGCTTCATTTATACTTTTCCACACAAAACCTAAAAATGCTTTTAATCTTGCTATGATAGACATATCTTGTGTGTAAGCTTCTTTTAAATAGATTACATTAATTCCATCAACCATAACTTCTTTTCTTTTCATGGTTGCTTTGGGGTCTGCTGTAATCATCGTGACTTTATGTCCATTTTTTATAAGTTCTTGAGCAATCCAATACGATCGTGTGCCACCTGGTTTATCTGGTGTTATAAAATATTGATGTATGTATAAAATATTCATCTTATGCGTTATATAATTCTTTATATTTTTTTGCAATCAATTTCCAATCGTGATTAACTATTAATTTTTCTGTAGGAATATGATATGCTGAAAAACAAGTTATTAATTTTAGTATCTTATTTTCTATTTCAATTTCATCTAAGCTTTCTATTTTTTCTCCTATATTTTCTTCATAAAAACCATCTATACCTTCATTTGAAGTATATAAAATTGGTAAACATTGTAGCATTGCCTCTACATAAACTAAACCAAATGTTTCTGCTTTTGATGGCATTGTAAACAATTGATTACTTCTATATATATCTAATAATTTTCGTTTATCAGTAATTTTTCCTGTAAAAGAAATTAGATTACATTCCTTAATATTTTCAAGTATTTGTAAATGATCAGATCCTCCTCCTCCAACTAAAGTTAAATGAACTTTATGTTTTCCTTTATGATTGATATTCTTTACCGCTTTTACCAAATTTAGTACATTCTTCCCTTTATCAAATTTTCCTATATAAAGTGCATTAACATCATTTGAGATAGTATTATTTTTATTCGAAGTATTATTTTCAATCCAAAAAGAATCTACCCCATTTGGGATTACCATTACCTTATCAAGTAAACTACTTTTTAGAGATGTCAATTTATCGGACTCTAAAACACGTTTCTTGTATACTTCTGATATTGTGATGATTTTTTGTGCATTTTTTAATATTCTTTTACCGAAATTTCGTTCGTGAATAAAATACTTAAAAAATAAATTTAGATCTGTATTTCTTATTGCTACAATATATGGTATGTTATATTTTTGTGATAAAATATATGCTGCACCACCATCACTGTACCAGGTATGCGCATGGATGTAAGTGATTTTTGTTAAATCAACTTTTGACTCTATGTCTTTTACAATTTTATTTATCTTCTTTTTATATAAAATACGATCGGTGTATTTATTTAAAATTTTACTGTAAAATATTTTAGATTTTTTATTTTTAAAATCTATTTTATTTTTCCCAATACGACTTGCTTCTCTAATTGGATTGTAAACAATTTGTCCTAAATTAAGATTATCAAGTTCACCAACTAAATTTTTGTAAACCGTAGAACCTGAATAGTCATTTGTTATATGCAGAATCATGATTGTCTATTTATCAACATTTGGACATAAAACTGTGAGTTGTATATTGATTTATACGTTATTTTAGAATTGTATGTATAAAAATCTTCATAAATTGAATATAAAGATTTGTCATATTGCATTAATTTCATCCAACCATCACTTTGTCTTATCCCTGTATTCTGTAATTCTAAACTATTGGATTTTTTTTGATTGACTTGATCATAGAAATAATGATCTTTTTTGTTATAAATGCTGTATTTAACTGTATTTACTAATCTTGTAATATCTGATTTTTTCCAAAAAGAATTATTCTTTAAATTATATGCTGTAATAATGTATAGTACAACATGATTCGCATGTGCTACATCCTGATTTTCAATTGTTTTATTCTTAGCCATATTACCTACAAGGTTATCAAAAGTAGAATTCCAATTATAATAATTGTCTACTTTTTTAAGATTCAAACGAACAAGCTTGTCGTATTGATTAATTAGTTGAGAATAAATATTTTGATTAGTAATATTTTTATCTAATTTTAATAAATATTGAGCTGCAATGCTCCAATGGCTTCCCATGTGAAGTCTCCCAGTAATCATACCTGTATTATCGCCATATTTATTAATAGAAGAATTATACCATTTAAAAAAAATATTTTTAACTAAATCCAACTCCTTCTTATAATCAAGATTAGCCTGATCTGCAATGTAACAAAATTCAGCTAAATACCTGATCAAATACCCTTCATAAAGTTGTATTTGTTTACCATTAGTACCTTTATCTTTTGATCGTGTAATCCAAGTTAAATTATCTTTCGCATCTTTTACTCCGGCATTGATGATATTGCTAATTATCAACCTATTTTCTTCTAAATATTTGGTATCATTAAAAGCACAATATAATTGATTTCTATTGTCAATATTTAAACTTAAAATAATAAAATCTAATGAATTTCCTTTTCTTGAAATTTCTATAATAGAGTTCCAACTATTTCTTTCGGATGATTTATATACCAAATCATTGTATTTATTGAAATAATTTTGAGCACTTACTTTATAAACAAATAATGTTATAATATTAAGCAGTATAAATGTTATAATATTTTTTAACTGTTTCATTCCATCTATATTTTTTTGCTAATTCTCTTGCATTCCTACTCATGTCTAATAATAATCCTGGATTTGTTTCTATTTTTGAAAAACAATTTGCTAGCTGTTGTGTTGATTTATGATCAATAAGAAAACCTTCCTTCCCATTAGTAATAATACCATCAATACCTGTATGTTTCGCAGCAACAATAGGAATACTTGAAGCCATTACTTCAAAGTACACACGTCCTAAAGTTTCTGGAAAACTTGGCATTACAAATAAATCATAATTAGGTAAAAGATTTAAAATCTCATCATGAGATTTTCTTCCTAAAAAAAATACTTGGTGTACAATATCTAAAGTTGTTACTAGTTTACTTAAACTCTCCTTCTCTGGTCCATCACCTATAATATGTAATTCAAAATTTTTAAAATTGACTAAAACATTAATTATAATATCTATATTCTTTAATTTTATCAACCTAGCTATAATAACTAATTTAATTTTACTTGAATCATTGTTTTTAATATTTTTTATAAAGAATTTATCCTCAACAGCATGAGGTATCAAATTTACATTTTTCTCAACTTTGTTTAATTGTTTTATTTGAGTAGGAGAAATAGCAATTAAACTTTTTGCATTAATTAAATTATTATGAATAATATTATCAATACCGCGATTGAGTCCTCGTACTGTTATAATATAGGGTATATCATACTTTTCTTTAATATATTTTGCCAAATAAGCAGATTCATCAGCATTTTGAGCATGTATAATCGTTGGATTAAATTCTTTAATCAATTTATCTAATCTTTCTTTATTTTGAAATATAGAGAAACGATATAATATATTTCTAAATGAGATTTTTTTTGGTATTTGAATAATCGGAAATATAGTTACAATTTTATCTTTTAATGTAATTTTATCTAATTTACAAATTGAAGCAAATTCTTTCCATCGTTTTGAAAATAATCCTAGAAAATCGTTGGCATAGGTTTGCACATAAACATATTCGAAAGTTATGTCTTTATGATATTCTTTAATTTTTTGTTCTGTAATTAATAATATATCGTTCTCATCTTTTTTATGAGATAATTTTTCTATTGGTAAAATAGAAGTTAAGACTAATATTCTATGCATTATTTATTCATTTAGTATATTTCATATTGAAAACTTTTTCTAAATTTTCAAACGCTATAAACAATCCTATAAAAAATATAGAATTTTGATTCATTAATAAATCTATATTTAATGAACAAATAATATAGAAGATTAAGACCAACCTATAGAAATAATTTTTCTTAAAAATAGTTATAATAATAGACCCATATAATAACAGCGGAACAAAACCATACCGTAATAATACATTTATAAAACTTATATCTGTTTTTTTTGCTAAATATAAAAGATTATTATTATTATATATAGAAAATATACTATCTTTAAAATCCATCCCTATCATCCAATTACCTTCTGTAATTTTTAATATTATTCCTTCATATATTTGATCACGGTTATTTTCAATTACCTCTTCAGATAAAGACTTATTTTCAAAAACCACATTTATAATTCTTTTATCTAATTGTCTTTTAATGCTATCATTTGAATTATACAAATAAGATATAACACTTATTAATGAAATTACGCAAAATAGTATGGTTAATATTGACTTTATATTAAATTGTTTATATAAAATTATTAACAACATTAAACTACTTGCAGCCAATAAAGTTCTATTAAATGATAATATCATAATTAGAACACTCAATATATACGTAATCCTATGAATTTTAGAAGAATTAAACCAACTTCCTTTTTTATTAAAAATTAAATAAAGACCAATTAATCCAAAAGTAAAATTAGAATTAATAATTCTACCTCCAAAACCAGAGATTGAATCTTCAGTACTATCAAGATTATAATAAATTGGTAAAGAAACAAACATAGATATAAAAGTCAAAAAATATGAAGTCAACATTGTCCAAATAAAAACATTAAATAATTTTTTGACATCAACATTTATTCCTCTGAAAATAAAATATATTGTTGTTATCATTGATAACCCTAATCTTATTGATTTTATGCTATCACCAATATTTTGATTAAAAACTATTTTTTTAAAAATTAATTCTGAAATAAAGATTGTTATAATTAATAATATACATTTTAATCTTAAATTTTTATTTCTTATTTTAAATGAATATTTACTAGTGCAAAACTCATTAACAATTGGCAATAAAACTAAAGCTAACTCATTAAATTTAAGTAAAACCCCTGGCAAAGGGATGTAAAAATTTGAATTTGTTGGTAAACAAAAGCCAATAAAAAAAAGAGTGTAGAACAAATAATTAAAACCGATATTTCGCATAATATTATAATAAAAGTTCTTTGATTTTATTCGTTTGTAATTCTTTTCCAAAATAGTATTCGGCTAATGCAATATTCTTATCAATAATTTCTTTACTCATGGCTATATTTATATTAAAATTATTAACATCGAATACTTTAAATCCACACTCGATTAAATAAGTATATAATGTTGACTTATTGTTTAAGTAAATTTTATTACCTGACATTAACCCAAGAATAACATTACCTAGCGCTTGCTGCCTTTCATGGTTCATAATCATTATTTCACAAGAATTAATTATTTTGTTATAATCTTCTAGTTTTAAGAATTCTGTCATTGGAATAAATCGATTATCATCTTTTATATAATTCAAAATATATTCAGTATAAAATTTATTTCCATAATTTAAAGGGATATAAACTTTTCTTTTACCAATGTCTATATTTTTTAAATTATTGATAATCGATATATGATTATTTGAGTAAGTAGCAGAATTTCCTAAAATTATATTTTGTCGATTTTTTTCAATATTATCATTTTTAAATAATTTTGTTACATAATTAAAATGAAACATTGGTGGTACTATACTGTATTTTTCTTTTAATAAATAATAATCACCTGGGACAATCGGGACTATATAATCAAAAGAATTTATTACTCTTACAGTTTTTGTAGTAGTTATCTTATTAATAAAATCTTTAAATAAAATTTTTACATTATGTACAAAAAGTCTTTTTAATCCTTGTTTTTTTTCAATAATCTGTCTTGATTTTTGGGTTTGCTTATCTAAAAAATTATTATAAAATAGCGGTAAACTAAACCCATCAGCTCCCCAAAACATCCACACCTTGGGTATTGAAATATTATTATTAGAGAAAAAATTAATCTCTGGAATCCTTAAAAAATGTACAAAAATAATCTGAATATTATTCTGTTTTAGATAATCTACAGATATTTCAGAACTTTTTATATAAGTATTATTTAAGCCGTCTATATTAAAAGTATCTTGACAAATACTTATAAACTTTTGGTCATCTATAATATGTAAAACATTCATTATTTTATCATTTTATTTTGCAGGTATTCCTTTTACAATACAGTTATCTGGTATATCTTTTGTGACAACAGCACCAGCTCCTACAACAACATTATCACCTATAACAAGATTAGGAAGTATTGTAGCATTTGCTCCAATATGTGTATAGCTACCAATCTTTACACGTCCTAAAATAGTTGCATTAGGTGATATTTCAACATATTCACCAATTTCACAATCATGGGTAATAATTGAATTATAATAAATCAATACTCCTTTACCTATGTTAACACTATTAGAAATTTTAACCCCATCTAATATATTTGCTCCCACACCTATATTTACATCATAGGATCCGATATCAGCTTTATTACTGATAACAGATGTCAATTCACCTCCAAGTTGTAAAAATTGTTCTGTAAGCTTAAGCCTTAAAATAGGATTACCAATTCCTATAGTAAACTGTGGCTTTACATTTTTAAAATAATTTTTAGCTTCTTCAAAAGATTTTAAAATTGGAAACGTCGAAAAAAGTTTATCTTCTATATCTGTTGAAATATTATCAAAAAAATAGAGATCTTCTAATTGATCCAATTGATGACAAATTTCTAAAATTTCTTTAGCAAAACCTTTTGCTCCTACTATTAACATATTTTAGTTATTTTGAACTCTTAACATTAAACGTGTGATTAAATCCACTTCCTCAAGAGTTAAATCATAATAAAGAGGTAAGCATAAAACACGTTTGGATACATCTTCTGTTACAGGTAATATTTCTGTTTCTAAATAAGGAAGAGCACTGGCTAAAGAGGGATAGAAATATCTTCTTGTAAAGATCTCATTCAAATCTAATTCTGTCTTTATTTTTAATAATAATTCTTCTGATTCTAAAACAATTGGGTAATAAGAATAGTTTATGCTTGCTCCATTATACCAAGACGGTTTGTATGCTTTAAAGTTTTTTAACTTTTCATCATAATATTCTGATAATTCTTTTCTTTTATTGTGTATAGACATGATATAATTTAAATTAACTAACCCCATCGCAGCATGAAATTCTGAGTTTTTTCCATTAATTCCTAATTCTGAAAAACTATCATGCCCAGAAATACCAAAATTTCGAATACTTGCCAATTTTTTTAAAAGAGATGAATCTTTAGTAGCTATTAATCCTCCTTCTACACTATGGTACAATTTTGTAGCATGTAATGAGCAAGTTGTAATATCACCATAATCAAAGATAGGTATACCATTTATTTCAACTCCAAACGCGTGGGCACCATCATAGATTACTTTAAGGTTATGCTTCTTTGCAATTTTTTCTATAGCTAAAACATCGCATGGATTTCCATATACATGTGTTGCTAAAATTGCAGAAGTATGTTCTGTAATTGATGCTTCTATTTTATTTACATCAATCGTTAGTGTATAAGGATCAATATCTACAAAAACCGGTTGACAATTTTCCCACACAATTGTACTCGTTGTCGCTACAAAAGAAAATGGCGTTGTAATAATCTCACCTTTTAAATCCAAAGCTTTAATTGCCATTTGTAAAGCAACAGTTCCGTTCGTTACAAATAATAAATGATCAACTTTTAAAAACTCCTTTAACCGAATTTCTAAGTCAGATGCTAAAGGTCCCATATTTGTAAGCCATTGTCTTTTCCATACACCTTTTAAATATTTTTCATATTCTTCATAGGGAGGTAAAAAAGGTTTTGTAACTGGTATCATATTATTTTTTTGTATATTTTATTAATATATTTAATTTGTTCGATTTTAAAAACATAGCTTATTCCAAGATAGATTATTACAAACATACAACTTGAACTTGCTATTTTTAAATAAGCATTCATTACAAAATTATCAAATAATAAATAGGTTGATATAAATGCTATTAAATTTATTATGATGATAAATTTTAAATCTGCTATTTGTTGAAAAGACCCATAATTTAAAAATTTACCTGAATAGTAGGTATTAATAAAAAAACATAGTATTGAATGAATTAAATTACCCCATAATAATCCCATAATCCCATATTGAAATGATAGAAAAATAATTCCGATTAAAAGTATCTTTTTAATTACTTCTAAACGTAGAAATAAGTCGCTTCTTCCTTTTACTTGCAGAATATTTAAATTATAAGAATGAAGTGGATATAGAATACCTATTAAACACATAATCTTAAAATATGGTACAATTGGCAACCATTTTTCAGTTAAAAGTATCTCTATTAATTCTTTACTATTAATTATAGCTAATAACATTACAGGACAAATAACAAATAAAACTGATCCCAATAAATTTTTATAAAAATCTTTAAGAGTTTCATTATTATCTTGATATTTTGCAAATAAGGGAAATGTAACTTTATTTAAGGCTTTAGATATATTAGATATTGGTAATTGTTTTAAACTATCTGCTCTATTATAATAACCTAATTGGTTAACACTAAATAATTTACCTATTATTATAGGGTAAATATTATCAAAAATAGAGTTTATAACTCCCGATAATGTTATTTTATATCCAAAATTGAAATGATAATTAAATTTTTTCCTATCAAAATGCTTAGTAGGGCGAAAATCAGAAAAAAACCAATATTGAATGCATTGTAAAAAGGACTGTATTAACCCCATAAATACTAAACTCCAAATTCCGAACCCTAACTTTGCAAAACAAACTCCTATTAAACCAGCAATTATTAATGAAGGAAGTTCAATTAAAAATTGATTTTTAAATTTTAATTCTTTAGTATACTTTGTTTTTTGAACAGCATATAATGAATTAATTATAATAACTACACTAAAAACTTTTATAATATTATCTAATATCTTAATATTATAGAAGTTTGCCACATAAGGAGATATACAAAAGATAATTCCGTAAATAATTAAACTAGCTACAATATTAAAATAAAATACAGTTGAATAATCTTCATTATCAATATCATTTGATCTGATGAGAGAATTAGTTAATCCAGAATCAACTAATGAGTTAGCAACTGATATTAGTACAGTGAATAAAGCTATAGTACCAAAATCTTCTGGTAATAAAATTCTTGCTAAAACTATTTGCACTATAAATGAAACTATTTGTTGACCAAATTGTTGACCAAAAGTCCAAAATAATCCAAATATAGTTTGTTTACCCAGTGACATCAATTATTGATTTTAAATAAGTACCATATCCACTTTTTCCGTATTTTTCAGCAGCTTCCAACAATTGATATTTATTAATAAATCCTTTTTTATATGCTATTTCTTCAATACAAGAAACACTTACTCCTTGACGCTTTTCTATCACACGAACAAATTCAGAAGCTTCATGAAGAGACTCGAAAGTTCCAGTATCTAACCAAGCTGTTCCTCTATCCATGATACCAACTTCTAATTGACCATTTTGAAGGTAAACTTTGTTAACGTCTGTAATTTCAAGTTCACCACGTTGAGATGGTTTTAAATTTTTGGCTATTTCTACGACTTGATTATCGTAAAAATACAATCCTGGAACTGCATAGTTTGATTTTGGCTCTAAAGGTTTCTCTTCAATAGAAATTGCTTTTTGATTCTCATCAAAATCTACAACACCATATCTTTCAGGATCTGAAACTTGATAAGCAAATACACAACCTCCTTTCACGGATGTTTTACTTTCTAATAATTGCTCTAAGCCTGTTCCATAGAAAATATTATCTCCTAAAACAAGTGCAACAGAATCATCACCAATGAATTCTTCCCCAATTATAAATGCTTGAGCTAATCCATCAGGACTTGGTTGTACTGCATATTGTATATTACATCCTATTTGAGTTCCATCTCCTAATAACCGTTGAAACGGTTCAGAGTCATGAGGAGTTGTAATGATTAATATATCTCTAATTCCTGCTAATAATAAAGTTGATAAAGGATAGTAAATCATCGGTTTATCATAGACTGCCATTAACTGCTTACTTACAGATATGGTTAAAGGATAAAGTCGTGTTCCTGATCCTCCTGCTAATATTATCCCCTTCATTTTAATTATATTGTTTTTTATAATAATTCTGGTAATCGCCAGAGGTTACATTATCCAACCATTCTTGGTTCTCTAAAAACCAGTCAATTGTTTTGGATAAGCCTTGTTCAAATGTCACACTTGGTTTCCATCCTAACTCTTCGTTGATTTTTGTTGCATCAATCGCATAACGTAAATCATGTCCTGGACGGTCTTTTACAAAGGTGATTAATTGCTCCGAAGTTCCTGCTTCTTTCCCTAATTTTTCATCCATTTGCTTACACAATTCTTTCACCAAGTCGATGTTTTGCCACTCATTGAAACCTCCTACATTGTAAGATTCTCCATTTTTACCTTCGTGGAAAACCAAATCAATCGCTTTCGCATGATCAATCACAAACAACCAATCACGCGTATATTTTCCATCTCCGTATATTGGAAGTGGATTTCCGTTTAAGATGTTGTGAATACACAATGGAATCAATTTTTCTGGAAAATGATTTGGCCCATAATTGTTTGAACAATTCGTCATCACAATTGGTAATCCATAGGTATCATGGTACGCTCTTACAAAATGATCTGAAGACGCTTTGGATGCCGAATAAGGTGAATGCGGATCATAAGAAGTTTCTTCTGTAAAAAACCCTTCGTCTCCCAAAGCACCAAACACCTCATCTGTCGAAACATGATGAAAACGTTTCCCCTCGAAATTATCTTTCCAAATATGTTTTGCAGCATTCAATAAATTAACTGTTCCAATCACATTGGTCATCACAAATTCTAATGGATTCGTAATCGAACGATCCACATGCGATTCGGCAGCTAAATGAATAACACCATCGGGTTGATAGTGTTCAAAAATTTCTAAAATATGTTTTGCATCAACAATGTCCGCTTTTACAAATTCGTAATTTGGATAAGATTCGATATCTTTCAAATTCTCCAAATTCCCAGCATATGTCAACGCATCAAGATTGATAATTTTTGTTTCTGGGTATTTTAAGACAAATTCTCTTACAACATGCGAACCGATAAAACCAGCTCCACCTGTAATTAATATTGTTTTCATAGTATAGTTTGTTCTTTTTAATCGTTTCCAAACAAATCGCGTGTATAAATTTTCTCTTGTACATCGGCCAATTCAGGCGCATTTCTATTCGAGATGATTACATCGCATTCTTGCTTGAATTGTGTAAAATCTTTCATCACCGTAGAACCAAAAAATGTTTCTTCTTTCAACACTGGTTCATACACCACTACTTCGACTCCTTTTGCTTTGATACGTTTCATGATTCCTTGTATAGCAGAAGCGCGGAAGTTATCTGACCCTGATTTCATAATCAAACGATAAACCCCAACTTTTTTAGGGTTTTTCGCTAAAATAGAATCAGCGATGAAATCTTTTCGAGTGCGATTAGAATCAACAATGGCTTGTATCAGGTTATTTGGTACTTGATCATAATTTGCTAATAACTGTTTGGTGTCTTTTGGCAAGCAATATCCGCCATATCCGAATGAGGGATTGTTGTAATGCGATCCAATACGAGGGTCTAAGCCAACACCTTCTATAATTTGTTTGCTGTCTAAACCAAATGTTTGGGCATAACTGTCCAATTCATTAAAATAAGATACACGCATAGCAAGATAAGTGTTTGAAAATAACTTGATTGCCTCTGCTTCTGTAGAATCTGTAAACAACACGGGGATATCTTCTTTGATTGCTCCTTCTTTTAACAAATTGGCAAATTTCTCTGCTCTTTCGCTTTGCTCTCCTACAATAATACGAGAGGGGTATAAATTATCATACAACGCTTTTCCTTCTCTCAGAAATTCAGGTGAAAATAAGACATTAGTTGTTCCTAATTCTTCTTTAATCTTTTTAGTGAACCCAACTGGTACCGTTGATTTAACAACTGCAACTGCAGTCGGATTATACTGAATGACTTCTTTCAGTACTCCTTCAACACTTTTGGTATTGAAATAGTTTGTTTGTGAATCATAATCTGTAGGGGTTGCAATGATAACAAAATCAGCATTTTTATACGCCTCCTCTTTGTTTAAAGTTGCTTTGAAATTTAACTCTTTCGTTGTTAAAAAAGCTGTAATTTCTTTGTCCTCTATTGGAGATTGTTTATTGTTCAACATTTCTACCTTTTCTGGTACAATGTCTAAGGCCACCACTTCGTGATGTTGGGCAAGTAATATGGCATTTGATAAACCTACATAGCCTGTTCCTACTATTGCTATTTTCATATTAATCTTATAAGCGATTATCTGCTTGTTCCAAAATCCCTTTCACATCGTAAATGACTCCACCTTCTTTTAGGTATTGGTTTAGATCTAAGTCTGCAAATTCTTTGTGAGCAACTGTAAGAATGATGGCATCAAAAGCGTGAAGCTGTGAAGCTGTGAAGTTGTGAACATCATCTAACGAATTATAAGAAGTAATACCATATTCATGCTGTACTTCCGCAGGATTTGCCCAAGGATCGTAAGTTGTAACATCAATACCATATTCATTTAAAGAATTTATAACATCTACCGCTTTTGTATTGCGAACATCGGGACAATCTTCTTTAAATGTTATTCCTAAGTTTAACACTTTGGCACCTTTAATCTTGATGTCTTTATTGATCATCAACTTAACGACTTGCGAAGCTACGAATGGTCCCATTGAATCATTCAGACGACGAGCAGCTAAAATTAATTCTGAATAATATCCGATCTCCTGTGCTTTTTGAGCTAAATAAAATGGATCTACTCCAATACAATGCCCGCCAACTAAACCTGGTTTGAAGGGTAAGAAATTCCATTTTGTACCAGCAGCTTTTAAAACTTCATGCGTGTCAATATCCATTAATGAGAATATTTTAGCCAATTCATTTACAAATGCTATGTTGATGTCGCGTTGTGCATTTTCAATCACTTTAGAAGCTTCCGCGATTTTAATCGTTGGAGCTAAATGCGTACCTGCTTTAATCACTGATTTGTATAAATTGTCAACAACTTCTCCAATCTCAGGTGTAGACCCTGAAGTGACCTTTAATATTTTTTCAACGGTATGCTTTTTATCTCCTGGATTAATACGTTCTGGTGAATAACCTGCAAAGAAATCTTGATTAAACTTCAATCCAGAGACTTTTTCCAATACAGGAATACATTCTTCTTCTGTTACACCTGGATAAACCGTTGATTCATAGATGACAATATCTCCTTTTGATAAAACCTTACCAACTGTTTCAGATGATTTGTATAAAGGCGTTAAATCTGGGCGATTATTTTTGTCTACTGGTGTAGGAACCGTTACTATATAGATATTGGCGTCTTTGATATCGTCTAAATTTGCTGAACAGTATAAACCATGGGTTGGTTGTACTGTTGAATCGTTTAATTGATTAATTGGATTCTCAGTAACTAAAACTGATTGTAATACTTCATCAGAAACCTCTAATGTTAAATCTGCTCCTTGGTTTAATTCTTCAATACGTTTTTGATTAATATCAAATCCAACAACAGGATATTTTGTTGCGAATAATCGAGCTAAAGGTAAACCTACGTACCCTAATCCTATTAACGCAATTTTATGTGGTTTATTCATTATATAATTATTTATATTCTATATTAATTAAATATTATTTTATAATTTTCATCAAATATTCACCATACCCACTTTTTTTCAATGGTTCGGCTATTTTGATTAATTGTTCTTTGTTAATGTATCCCATACGGTAAGCTACTTCTTCTATCGCACCAATCTTCATTCCTTGACGTTCTTCAATCACTTGTACAAACTGCCCAGCTTGCATCAACGAATTAACAGTACCTGTATCTAACCATGCGGTACCACGGTCAAAAACGCCAACTTTCAATTTTCCCCTCTTTAAATATTCCGCATTAATATCGGTAATTTCTAATTCTCCTCGTGGAGAAGGTTTTATATTTTTAGCAATTTCTACTACATCATTATCATAAAAATACAACCCAGGAACTGCATAATTTGATTTTGGTTCTTTTGGTTTTTCTTCAATCGAAACCACTTCATTGTTCTGATTAAACTCAACCACTCCATATCGTTCGGGATCGCTCACTTGATAAGCAAAAACTACGCCACCATTTGGATCTGCAGTATCTTGTAAAAGTTTTGACATTCCAGAAGCATAAAATATATTATCTCCAAGAATTAAGGCTACTTTATCGTCTCCAATAAATTTCTCTCCCAAAATAAATGCTTGTGCCAAACCATCAGGACTTGGTTGTTCTTTGTACGAAAATTTACATCCGATTTGAGAACCGTCACCTAATAATTTTTCAAAATGTGGTAAATCATGAGGAGTAGATATAATCAAAATCTCATTAATCCCTGCCAACATCAACGTTGACAAAGGGTAATAAATCATGGGTTTATCATACACCGGCATCAATTGCTTACTTACAGCCAACGTTAAAGGGTGTAATCTTGTTCCTGAGCCTCCTGCTAATATTATTCCTTTCATGTTTTTTTTTGTTGTTAAAACGGTTATATGGTTATATGGTTATATGGTTAGATGGTTAAAGGGTGAACTTGTAAACGTGTGAACTTGTCAAATTGTAAACGTGTGAACCTGTGAACTTGTTAGCTCCTTCACTCCTTCACTTCTTTACTTCTTCACTTCTTCACTTGTTTACTTCTTCACTTGTCAAATTGTGAACTTGTAAACTTGTAAACGTGTGATCATGTAAACTTCTTCACTTGTTAACTCTTTCACTTCTTCACTCCTTCACTTCTTCACTTGTTCACTCCTTCACTTCTTCACTTCTTCACTCCTTCACTCCTTCACTTGTCAAATTGTGAACTTGTAAACTTGTAAACGTGTGATCATGTAAACTTCTTCACTTGTTAACTTGTTAACTCCTTCACTTGTTAACTTCTTCACTCCTTCACTTGTTCACTCCTTCACCTCTTCACTTGTTAACTTCTTCACTTGTTAACTCCTTCACTTGTTAACCTCTTCACCTCTTTACTTCTTCACTTGTTAACTCCTTCACTTGTTAACCTCTTCACTCCTTCACTTCTTCACTTGTTAACCTTCTTCAATATCCCTTTTCAATGATTCGATTAATTTTAAGAGCATTCTTTTGATGTGTAAAAATTGTGTATCAAAATCATCTAAATTACTTATATAATTTAATCTTTTAGATATTTCTAATTGTGTTTCAATTTCATTCAATGAGCCTAAAGCGATGTACAAAAAATGAATAAATTCTTTTTTACTTTTTCTTCCAGCTCCTTCCGCAATATTAGAAGGGACAGATACTGATGCTCTTCTTAATTGATTTGTCAAACCAAATTGCTCTTCTTTTGGGAAGCAATCTGTAATAGAATAAATATTTGTGACCAGATCTAATGATTTCTGATATACTAATAAATCCTTATGGCTCTTCATCTATTATATTTTATGTGATTTTGGGAAACGTGTTCACTTGTTCACTCCTTCACTTGTTCACTTGTTCACTCCTTAACTTGTTCACTTCTTCACTCCTTCACTTGTTATCCTCTTCACCTCTTCACTCCTTCACTTCTTCACTTGTTAACTCCTTCACTTGTTCACTTATTAACCTCTTCACTCCTTCACTTGTTCACCTCTTCACTTCTTCACTTGTTCACTTGTTAACTCCTTCACTCCTTCACTTGTTAACTTTTTCACTCCTTCACTTCTTCACTTCTTCACTCCTTCACTTCTTCACCTCTTCACTTCTTCACTTGTTCACTTGTTACCCCCTTAACTTTAAACTCTTCAAACGATTGTGCTTCTTGATCTTTTTCAGAAATAATCATTTTATCTGTTGGAATATGCCAATCAATATTCAATTCTTGATCTAAAGGATTAACTCCATTTTCTGATGCTTTGTTGTACCTATTATCGCATTTATAGAAAAATGTTGCTGTTTCTGAAATCACCGAAAAACCATGTAAAAATCCTCTAGGAATAAACAATTGACGTTTATTCTCAGCAGATAATTCTACTGCAACTGATTGACCATAGGTTTCAGAACCTGGACGAACATCAACTGCAACATCAATTACAGCACCTTCTACCACACGAACTAATTTTGCTTGTGCATGTTCACCTGCTTGCATATGTAAACCACGCACAACGCCATAAGATGAATTGGACTGATTATCTTGAACAAAAGTTGGTTTGTAACCCAAAATTTCTTCCATTTTGTTTTCATTATATGATTCGAAGAAATATCCTCTCGAATCTTCAAAAACTGTAGGTTCTATAATAAAACAACCCTTTAATTTCGTTTCTGTTGCTTTCATTACAGTCGTTTATCAACTTCTTCTTTAGGCAAAGCCCCTTTTACATCATAAATCACTCCATTTTCTTTTAAATAATCAGTTAACTGAAGATTTAAAAATTCGTCGTGTGATACTGTTAGAATAATGGCGTCGAATTGGTGAACTGGTGAACTGGTGAACTGGAAAACCTGATCCAATGTATTACAAAAAGTTATTCCGTATTCATGGTTTACCTCATCTGGGTTAGCCCAAGGGTCTAACGTTGTCACCTCTATTCCATATTCTTCTAAAGCATGAATCACATCAATTGCTTTTGAATTTCGTATATCGGGGCAATTTTCTTTAAAGGTAATTCCTAAATTTAGAATTTTTGCGCCCTTTACTTTGATATCGTTATTTATTAACAATTTAACAACCTGAGAAGCTACAAACGCTCCCATTGAATCGTTTAATCGTCTTGCTGCTAAAATTAATTCAGAATAATATCCAATTTCTTGTGCTTTTTGAGCCAAATAAAATGGATCAACACCGATACAATGTCCTCCAACAAGACCTGGTTTGAATGGTAAAAAATTCCATTTTGTTCCAGCTGCTTCCAAAACATCGTTTGTATCAATATCCATTAGCGAAAAAATCTTCGATAATTCATTGATAAATGCAATATTGATATCACGCTGCGAATTTTCGATCACTTTTGAAGCTTCTGCAACCTTGATTGTCGGTGCCAAATGAGTCCCAGCAACAATTACAGATTTATATAAATCATCAACTATTTTTCCAATTTCTGGAGTTGAACCTGATGTTACTTTTAAAATTTTCTCAACCGTATGTTTTTTATCTCCTGGATTAATTCGCTCTGGTGAATATCCCGCATAAAAATCTTGGTTAAACTTCAATCCCGAAAATTGTTCCAATACTGGAATACATTCTTCCTCAGTTACACCAGGATAAACCGTTGATTCGTAAATAACAATATCATGTGGTTTCAACACTTTACCTACCGTTTCCGAAGCTTTTTTCAAAGGAGTCAAGTCTGGTCGATTATTTTTGTCCACTGGCGTAGGAACGGTTACCACATAAATTGTCGCATCTTCAATATCCGTCATATCTGATGAACAAAACAATCCATTTTCTACTTGAATAAAAGGATTTTGTGTTGATAAAACATTTTGTAAAACATTATTCTCAACTTCTAAAGTTGAATCTACTCCATTATTTAATTCAGCAATACGTTGCTGATTAATATCAAACCCGACAACAGGGTATTTTGTTGCAAATAATCGAGCCAAAGGTAAACCTACGTAACCTAAACCGATAACTGCTATTTTATGTTGTTGATTCATTTATTATAATATTTTCTGTACCATTGTACAAAGTTATACACTCCTTTGTCAACAGGATAATTAGGATTATAACCAAATTTATCTTTCAAATCTTGGACATCTGCCCATGTTTGATTGACATCTCCTGCTTGCATCGGATACATTTCTAAAATAGCTTTTTCACCTGTCGAAAGCTCAACTTCTTTGATAAAATCCATTAATTGAACAGGTTTACTATTCCCAATATTGTATAATTGGTATTTTTCGTTTGTATTTTTATCTTCAAGAATTTTTTCAATTCCTTGAATAATATCATCAATATATGTGAAATCGCGTGATAAATCGCCGTGATTAAAAACTTTTAAAGGTTGATGATTCAATATAGCATCTGTAAACAAAAACATTGCCATATCTGGTCGTCCCCAAGGTCCATAAACAGTGAAAAAGCGCAAACCTATCGTTTGGAAATCGTACAAATGGCTATACGCATGCGCCATTAGCTCGTTTGCTTTTTTGGTTGCAGCGTATAAACTAATAGGATGATCAACATTTTGATTTGTTGAAAAAGGAACATCTGAAGAGTTTCCGTAAATACTTGAACTACTTGCGTACAATAATTTTTTGACGTTATAATTTCGGCAACATTCTAAAATATTTAGAAAACCGACCAAATTACTTTGTCCATAGGCATCAGGATTTTCGATACTATAACGAACACCAGCCTGAGCTGCCATATTAACAACCGCATCAAACGAATATTCTTTAAAAATTTGAGCCAATGACTCTTTATCTTCTAAATTCATTCGATAGAAAATCATCTTTTCTTCGTATTTAGAAGAAAGAACTTTCTGATCAAAATTTGAAGCAAATTCTTGATTGATTCCTAATTCTTTTAATCGATCATATTTTAACTGAACAGTGTAATAATCGTTAATATTATCAATTCCAACAACTTTGATATTTTTTTCGATTAATTTTTCAGCTAAATGGTAACCTATAAAACCAGCTACACCAGTTATTAATACTGTTTTCATTATTTCTCCTTTTCAGAAGTCGCAACTACTTTTCTTAATCCAGAACTAGAGAAGCGGTGTGTACGCTTATTGTAGTAAATTTGAATATTATTATCTAAACAATATTGTTTTCCCGTAAAGTCGATATTTCGATATTCTTCGCCAATAACTCTAACATTTATTGGTAAAGCACTTAACATATCAAACAAATCTTGTTCGGTTTCGTAGGGAATAATTTCGTCGACATATCGACAACCTTCTAATTGAATATAGCGCTCTACGACGGATTGCGTAGGACTATTTTTTGAAGGATCTACACTTGCAGGATCTGTATTAAGCCCTACAATTAAGTAGTCGCATTGTCTTTTGGCTTCTTCGAGCATCATCACATGACCTGCATGAAGCAAGTCAAATATACCGAATGTAATTCCCGTTGTCATTTTATAATACTATTGTTGGAGCGACAAATTTAGGGATTTATATTGAATTAATTGTAAGCTTTTATGACATAAAAAAAGCACTCAAATCGAGTGCTAGGTATTTAAATTAATTCAGAATTTCTTTTTTCTAAATGCGTATAAACATTCTTTACTTCCTGCGAATATTCTTTTTGTAGAATTAAATTCGCGGTTGGGGTATTCACAAAAATAGTGTTTTGCAAACCGACAAAAGAAGTATAAACATCTGTTCCAATCACCATGTTTCCATTACGATCGACATAATGTCCGTTCATCACAAAATAATCATACAAGGATTCGAAAGAACCTAAATCATTCCAAACAAATTTTGCTGGAACTACTTTTATCTTCTTGCTTCGTTCCATTACAGCATAATCGATACTATTTGATGGAATATTCATTGAAAGTTCTTCGTTCAATTCTCCGTTTATATTTTCTGCCCAAGCAATTTTTGAAGCTTCGTAAATTTCTTTCTCAAATTTCTTTAGTTCTTTCAATAAAACACGTGCTTTGAAACAAAACATTCCACTGTTCCACAAAAAATTCCCTTGCTCGATAAAATCTTGCGCCGTAATATGATTTGGTTTTTCGCGAAACGATAACACAGTGTCTTCTTTGTGTTCGATATAGCCATACCCTGTTTCTGGTCGTGTTGGATGCACTCCAAATGTGACGATATAATCTTTTTCGGCTAACGCAATCGCTTTTTTCATTGCAACTTGATACGCTTCCATATCTTCGATCAAATGATCAGATGGTGTCACAATTAGAATATCATCATCCTCAACTGCTAAAGCTGCAAATGCAATTGCCGCTGCAGTATTACGTGGAACAGCTTCTACAATTTTCGTGTATTCAACATTCATTTTATCAAGTACTTCTTGACTTAAATGGTCATTATCTTTATTCCCAATCACCATTAATTTATCAGCAATTGGACGGTTACGTTGAATCGTTAACTCAAATAAAGATTGCCCATTAAACAGAGGTAAATATTGTTTTGGATGACTTTTTCGTGAAAGTGGCCAAAGTCTACTCCCAACACCACCAGATAAGATCACATTATAAATACACATAAATTCTTCTAATTCGAACTCGTAAAGATATTAAAAACTACTATATCATAGCATGCTATTATGATTTTTCTTTTAAACACAAAAAAAGCGTTCAAAATTGAACGCTTTAAAGTATTAGTATTGATTTTATTAAATCATCGAAATACGTAGTGTATTGGTAATTCCTTTCTCAAATGCTGGCATTGCATTCAGATTGATGATATAATCACCATATTCTACATAACCCTCATTTTTCGCTAAGATATTGACCTCAGTAACCGTTTGATCGGTAGAAGTATCGCGAGGATCGTAATTAATTGCTTTTACACCCCATAACAAATTCAACATACGGTTAATACGTTTACTTGGATTGAAAACCAAAATAAATGAATTTGGACGATGAGAAGAAATTTGGAAAGCGGTATAACCAGAATATGTTAAAGTGGCAATTGCTTTCGCTCCTGTATCTTCTGCCATTCTAGCTGCATTATAACAAACCATATCGGTTACAAAACGTTCGTTTTTGATCTTTGGTTTGTGTTCTGGTACATGTACGTGCTCATCATCTTCGACTGTTTGAAGAATCTTCGTCATTTTCTCGATAACTTGTACAGGATATTGCCCTACAGAAGTTTCTCCAGATAACATTACCGCATCCGCACCATCAAAAACTGCATTTGCAACGTCAGAAACCTCAGCACGAGTTGGTGTTAAACTCGAAATCATTGTTTCCATCATTTGTGTTGCAACAATAACTGGCTTACGCGCTAATTTCGCTTTGTCAATTAATTGTTTTTGCGCTTTTGGAACGATTTCAAACGGAACCTCAACACCTAAATCTCCACGAGCAACCATTAATCCATCCGAAAATTCTAAAATATCATCGATATTTTCTAATGCTTCAGGTTTTTCAATTTTAGAGATAATTGGAATTTTTACTGTTCCATGTTCTTTGATAAATTCTGATAAATCTTTTACATCTTGTCCAGAACGTACAAAAGATAATGCAAACCAATCGACACGATTTTCGATTGCGAATTTTGCATCTTCTTTATCTTTTTCTGTTAGAGCAGGTAAAGAAATATTGGTATTTGGTAAGTTAACTCCTTTTTTAGAACGTAATGGACCTCCTTGAATCGTTTCTGCTTTTACAGTATCTGTTCCGTTTGTCTCGATTACTTTGAAGATTAATTTTCCGTCATCAATCAAAATATTTTCTCCCACTTGCACATCTTGCGCAAACTTTTTGTACGTCATAAAAACTTTTTCTTTCGTTCCTACAACATCCTCGTTTGTGAAAGTTAAAATATCTCCTGGATTGATTACGAAATCTTCGTGTTCCATTTTTCCAATACGCAACTTAGGTCCTTGTAAATCCGCTAAAATTGCTGTATTGTAGCCATGATCGTTATTTAATTGATGAATTGTTTCAATCTTACGTTTCACATCCGCATAGTCTGCGTGCGAAAAGTTGATACGGAACACATCTGTTCCTTTTCTCATCATTTCTAATAAAATCTCTGGACTATCGGTTGCCGGACCTAAAGTCGCGACAATTTTTGTCTTTTTAAGATATTGTCTATCGTAAATCATAATTTTTCCCTTTTTTTATGCACAATATTTTGTTAGAAAACCAATTGATCTGCATTGCTAATCAAATCGATATCTATTTTTTTGATCGTTCTTATAAAATCTTTTTCTACAAATGGTAGTTGAAGATATTGTAGTTCATCTTCCCAACCAGAGATTTTTACTACATAGTTGCAATCCTTGTAATTTGGCACAAGAATAACGCTCTCTTTGAAAAGATTGGATAAATCTACTTCATTTTTTTTAAAATCGGATTGATTTGGAATATTTTTAATGATATGATAATCTATTTTATTTGCTTCGTCTAACCATTGATAGGTTTCGAAAAAATAAGTATGCTCATCTAACCAAATATCCAAATCCTGAATACGCTCAAAACGCGTATCAAAAGTAGAGTTGAGATGGAAAATAAATTGTGTAGAAGTGTTAAAACTAGAATTTACGCCTATGAGATGAAAATCTATCCAATCATCATATAAGAGTAATTCTGCCATGTTTCTAAACTTTTTCTATTTTCTTTTGTAGCGAATAGTAGGCGCGTTTTGCTGCACTTTCCTCCGCTTTCTTTTTAGAAGTTCCTCTCCCTTTCGAGATAACTTTATCATTGAGACGGATAACGGATACAAAAACCTGCAAATCTTCTGCGTTTTGCTCCTCAAATGTATTGAATCTTATCGTATTTCTCGTTTTTTGACTCCATTCCAAAATCAACGATTTGTGACTTGTAATCGTGTGTTCCAAACGGTCTAAATCCGCATAAGGGTCAATAATTTTGACTTGAATAAATTTTTGTACAGCATCTATGCCTCCATCAACATAAATTGCACCAACCAACGCCTCCAACATATCACCATTTACATCTTCACCTAAATTGTTGTGATTGTTCATTGGATCCAAATAATCCAACAAGCCAAGTTGTTTGGAAACGGCATTCAATTGTTTACGCGAAACAATTTTAGAGCGCATTTTTGTCAAATAACCTTCTTGTTGATCTGGCGCTTTGTAGTATAAGTGCATTGCTGCAGAAGCACCAAGTAATGCATCTCCTAAAAACTCTAATCTTTCAAAGTTTATACTGTTTCCATTTTCATCTTTTTTCTGTGCAGATCTGTGGGTAAATGCTTCTTTAAAAACCTCAACATTGCGAGGAGTATAACCCAAAATCGACTTCAAAAATTTCAAAAAAGGATCAGATGAATTTGAATCATCACGATGATTTTTAAAAGAAAATAATTTTTTTAAGAAAGACATTACTTATACTTCTTAAATATCACACAAGCATTGTGACCACCGAAACCAAAAGTATTACTCAATGCATAATCTACATTTTTCTCTTTTGCTTTATTAAATGTATAATCAATTTTAGGATCAAGATTTTCATCATCCGTAAAATGATTAATTGTTGGTGGAACGATACTGTTATTGATTGCTCCAATAGCCGAAATCGCTTCAATAATTCCTGCACCACCTAATAAGTGACCAGTCATAGATTTTGTTGAATTGATTTGAATATTATAAGCATGTTCTCCAAATAATTTTTGAATTGCTTTAGATTCTGCAATATCACCTAATGGTGTAGATGTTCCATGCATATTGATATGATCCACGTCTTCTACATTGATATTTGCGTCTAATAAAGCCTCTCTCATCACATTAAGTGCGCCTAATCCTTCTGGATGTGGTGCTGTAATATGATGTGCATCTGCTGTCATTCCTGTTCCTACTAATTCAGCATAAATGGTAGCTCCACGTGCAATTGCATGTTCGTACTCTTCTAACACAATACATCCAGCTCCCTCTCCCATTACAAAACCATCGCGGTCTTTATCGAATGGACGAGAAGCAGTTTGTGGATCATCGTTTCGTGTAGATAACGCATGTAATGCATTGAAACCTCCAATACTTGCAGCTGTAATCGCAGCTTCTGACCCTCCTGCAACAATTGCATCAGCTTTTCCAAGTCTTAATAACATATAAGCGTCAATAATTGCATTTGTTGAAGAGGCACATGCCGAAACAGTTGTATAATTAGGTCCCATAAGACCAAATTCCATTGAAATATGACCAGGCGTGATATCTGCAATCATCTTAGGGATAAAGAAAGGATTGAAACGAGGTGTTCCATTTCCTGTCGCGTAATTCGAAACTTCTTCTTCAAAAGTTTTAATTCCACCGATACCAGATCCCCATATAACGCCGATACGCTCTTTGTTTACATTTGTATCTTCTAAGATTCCACTGTGTTTTATTGCCTCTCTAGCTGCAATAATTCCCAATTGGGCACAACGGTCAATTTTTCTTGCCTCTTTACGATCAAAATGATCTTCAATATTGAAGTTCTTGATCTCACAAGCAAATTGTGTCTTAAAAAGAGTTGCGTCAAAAAGCGTAATAGGCGCAGCGCCACTTACACCATTCACTAATCCATTCCAATATTCTTGGTATG
The DNA here is from genome assembly GCF_029840775.1 of Empedobacter sp. GD03865. Taxonomy (NCBI): domain Bacteria; kingdom Pseudomonadati; phylum Bacteroidota; class Flavobacteriia; order Flavobacteriales; family Weeksellaceae; genus Empedobacter; species Empedobacter sp. GD03865. The sequence goes on along the minus strand of NZ_JAOCDF010000011.1, from coordinate 30,816 downwards.
TATTTCCGATTGGTGTTAGCGCGCCTAAACCTGTTACTACTACTCTTTTTAATTCCATAAAATAGGAACTATTACTTGTTTAAGTCTTCGATGTATGTTACAGCTTGACCTACAGTAGAAATTTTTTCTGCTTGATCGTCTGGAATTTGGATATCAAATTCTTTTTCGAATTCCATGATTAATTCTACTGTGTCTAATGAATCAGCTCCTAAATCGTTAGTGAAACTTGCTTCTAGCGTAACTTCGCTTTCGTCAACTCCTAATTTATCTACGATAATCGCTTTCACTCTTGATGTAATGTCAGACATAATTTTCTAATTTTAATTGTTGTAAACTAGTGCAAAAATATAAAACTTATATTAAATACAAGCTTTTTTTTATATGCACGCATAAGAACTTGCAAATATATGGTGAATAAATATTCACGAAAACGTTTAAGTGAATGACATAAGTCAAATTTTTCACGCTTCTTTTTATTGTAACTTTGTGCAAAGTTTTTACCTTTAATATTTTAAAATACTATAAAAATCACAAAAATGAGCATAGAATTGGCATCTTACGGAATAAAAAATTCCAAAATTAACTATCAATTATCTCCTCAAGAGCTTACGGAGAAAATGGTAGAGCTAGGACAAGGAGAAATTACATCTTCTGGAGCAGTAAATATGTTAACAGGAGAATTTACAGGACGTTCGCCTAAAGACCGTTTTATTGTAAAAGATGATATTACTGCAGAAAACGTTTGGTGGGATGGAAACATCAATATTCCTTTTGATTCTGATAAATTTGACGCTTTGTATGATAAAGTTGTGGAGCATTTAAGCAACCGCGAAATTTATGTACGCGATGCTTTTGCTTGTGCTGATGATGCTTACAAAACAAAAATTAGAGCAATTACAGAAACTCCTGCTGCTAATTTATTTATCTATAACATGTTTATTCGTCCAACGGAAGAAGAATTAAAAAACTTTGGTGATGCTGAATGGACAATTATCAATGCGCCAACTTTTGTTGCAGACGCTAATGAAGATGGTACAAGACAACACAATTTCTCTATCTTAAATTTTAAACGTAAAATCGTTTTAAACGGAGGAACTGGTTATACAGGAGAAATGAAAAAGGGTATTTTCTCTGCCTTAAACTTCATCATGCCAGTATTCAGAAATACTTTACCAATGCACTGTTCTGCAAACTCTGGTGAAAATGGAGATACAGCAATGTTCTTTGGTTTATCTGGAACAGGAAAAACAACTTTATCAGCAGACAAAAACAGACGTTTGATTGGTGATGATGAACACGGATGGACAGAAGACAATACGGTTTTCAATTTTGAAGGTGGTTGTTACGCAAAAGTTATCAACTTATCTCCAGAAGGTGAGCCAGAAATTTTTGCAGCAATCAAAGACGGAGCTTTATTAGAAAACTGTAAATTAATTCCAGGAACTAACGAGGTTGATTTTACAGATACATCTATCACAGAAAACACACGTGTTTCTTATCCAATTGATTATATCGAAAATATTGCAGTTCCTTCTGTAGGAAAGAATCCTAAAAATATTTTCTTCTTATCGTTTGATGCTTACGGAGTTTTCCCTCCAATTGCAAAATTAAACCCAGATCAAGCAGCTTACTTGTTTATCTCTGGATATACATCTAAAGTTGCTGGTACAGAAGCTGGTGTTACAGAGCCTCAAACTACATTTTCTACATGTTTTGGTGCACCATTTATGCCATTACATCCAACAAAATATGCTGAAATGTTGAGCGATAAAGTTGAGAAAACTGGTGTAAATGTTTGGTTAATCAATACAGGTTGGAATGGTAAAAAAGAGCGCATGTCTTTAAAAGACACTCGCGCCGTTATCAATGCAGCTTTAAATGGAGATTTAAACAACGTAGATTTCAAAAAAGATCCTTATTTCGGATTTGAAGTTCCAGTTGCAATCGAAGGTGTTGCTTCAGAAAAATTAAGTCCAGCGACTTCTTTTGATTCTACAGCAGCATACGAAGCAAATGCGAAAGAATTAGCAGATAAATTCAAAGCGAACTTCAAGAAATTTGAAGAGTTTGCAACGGCTGATTTATTAGCTGGTGGACCAACTATTTAAGGTTAAGATTGAGGTTGAGAATGAGTTTTTAACTCATTTTGAAAATCAGAAATAAATACAAAACCGAGCAAATTGCTCGGTTTTTTTTATGTTTTTATACTTTGAATAATTTTCCACATAGACACATAGAAATTGATGATTATTTGATAAAAAATCAGTAGTTTACTCATCGTTTTTCGTCTTTGATGAAAATTACATTTTCAAGTAAAAATCCTTTGTCAACTGAATATAATCTTCTGTGTACTGATGGCGATCGACTTCAATGATTAGTTCTTGTTCTTCTACTTCTTTTTCATGAAAACTAAATTCTAACAACACACGTTTTGTAACCGTTGTCGAATTCCCTTTGATATAAACAACTCTAGATAATTTTAAAGCGTTTTGAGCCGTTATCATACAAAAATCACCCATTTGATCGTATGGAATTATAAAACTCGCTAATCCGTCTTTTTGTAGTAATTCGGCAGTTTTTTTTATTAATTCTTCGAAAGTCAAGGTTTCTTGCTGGCGTGCTTGTTTACGCGCATCAAAATCAACAGTATCATTCACCACAAAAAAAGGTGGATTACTGACAATCAAATCATATTTTTTATTGGTTGAATAATCTTGAAGCGATGAATTAAAAATGGTTAATCGATCTGAAAAAGATGCATTCTCGAAATTTTCTTTTGCTTGTAAAAAAGCATCGTTATCAATTTCTATTGCCTCAATCATAGAAAGAGGAAAACGTTGCGCTAACATCAACGAAATTAATCCAGTTCCTGTACCAATATCTAAAATAGTATTTCCACTTTTTAAAGTAGCCCATGCACCAAGTAAAACACCATCTGTGCCTACTTTCATTGCGGTTTTGTCTTGAAAAATTTCGAATTGTTTGAATCGAAAAGGTTTTCTATTCATTGCAAGGAATCAAAATGTAGAATGTTGTACCAACAGAAATTTCAGTTTCAAAACGAATGGTTCCATCATAATCGTCAATAATTTTTTTCACCATTGGCAAACCAATTCCCATTCCACTATTCTTTGTTGTAAACTTTGGAATAAAAATAGAATCTTGTGATTCGACAGGAATTCCATCCCCATTATCTTGAATGGTTAGATGTAAGAAACCTCCTACTAAAAACACATCTACTTTAACTTTCGCAATACGAGATTGTGGAATAGATTGAAACGCATTTTTTGTAATATTTGTAATAATTCGATTCAAATATTGTTTATCAAAACGCATCATGATGATGTTTGGAGAATAATTAAATTCGATGAACTCCATTGGAAAAACATAAAGCGTGTTTTTTATAACATCAACTACATCGATTTTTTCATCGTTACGAGAAGGCATTTTAGCAAAATCTGAAAAAGCTTCGGCTATCGCAGAGATGGTATCAATTTGTTGCAATAAAATATTAGTTGTTCGCATCGTCTTTTCTTCAAGATTTGGATCATTTACATCAAATTTTCGCATAAAATTCTGTAGCATTAATCGCATTGGTGTTAATGGATTCTTGACTTCATGCGCAACTTGTTTCGCAAAATCTCGCCATGCTTCTTCACGTTCTTGCTTAGCTAATAAATCTGATTGTTCCCGCAATCGGTACAACATATCATTATAAGAATCTACCAGAACCTTTATTTCATCGTTACCATCGTAACGAATCGGCATATTGTTTACAATAACTTCTGTTTCTCGAATACGATCTGCAAACGACCAAAGTTTATTCAATGTACGTTTTGTAACAAAATAAACCGCTAACGTCCCAAACAAAAGAATAACTCCAAAAGCTAATCCATAACTCCCAATTAAGGTAAACATGTCTTGTTGTAAAAAATCTTGGTTAGATTGATAAGGTAGACAGAGAATAGCAATGTTTTCATTGTAATAATTTTTGATATGACTATAAGACGAATAAAGATTGTTATCATCAGCGGTATCTTTATTCGTTACAATAAAATCATTTGACTTTTGTAGTTTGTCTAATATTTTTTGAGGCAAAACATTATAAGTCGTTGAAACCGGCTGAGTGGTTAAAATTTTATTACCACGTAAATCATAAATTACAATATCGGTTTTATTGATATCACCGATGCGAAGAAAACCATCTTCTAAAATCTCGTGAATATTATCTTTGGTTGCAATTCCAGGATAATTATCCATTTCATAATCTATCGCAGACTCTACCGCTCTAACTTTTCGTTTGAGAATATCTTCGTGATATTGTTTAGTTTGTTCATTGAAATGATTGGCAGTAATCAGCAAGATAGCACCTGCTGTAAATAACAAAATCGTTACCATATAAATGATAATACGAACGGGTAGCGATAGGTTATTTTTTTTTCTAATCATTTTTATTGTTGGAATAATCTTTTGACGTATTTTCCTAAGATATCAAATTCTAAATTCATTGTATCGCCCACTTTCACTTGATTAAGGTTTGTAAACTCCCAAGTGTAGGGAATAATTGCAACCGAAAACTGTCCAACTTTACTGTCTACAACTGTTAAACTAATTCCGTTAAGACAAATCGAACCTTTTTCTACTGTAACATTTCCAGACGATACTTCATCATATTCTACAGTAACAAAAAAGCTACCATTTTGGTTTTCTATCGAAACAACTTTTCCGGTTTGATCTACATGTCCTTGCACAATGTGACCATCGATACGACCATTGTATTGCAAACATCGTTCTAAATTAATTAAATCTCCGTTTTTTAATGTGTTAAAATTTGTTTTTCGCAAAGTTTCCTCTATAGCAGTAACTTTATAAAGCCCATCTTTGAAATCAACAACCGTTAAACAAACTCCATTATGTGCAACACTTTGATCAATTTTTAATTCCTCACAAAAATCAGCCTCAATCCATAAATGTAAATTAGATTGATCTTTTTCCGCTTTAATAAGCTTTCCTACTCCCTCTACTATTCCTGTAAACATGATGTTATTTTTGGTGAAATTAATAATTAAATTAAACTTATAAAATGAAAAAGGGATGATTTTAAAACATCATCCCTTAATTATATAAACGCTGTAATAATTTTTTACTCTACAGTAACAGATTTTGCCAAATTACGAGGCTGATCTACATTCTTACCTAATTTAACGGCAATCCAGTACGATAATAATTGTAATGGAATAGCTGTTAGGATTGGAGAGAATTCTTCTGCTGTTTCTGGAATTACTACGTAATCATCTGCCATAGCAGTTACTTGATCATCACCATCATTCACAATTGCAATTACTTTAGCACTACGTGATTTAATTTCTTGAATATTAGAAACTACTTTTTCGTAATAACCTTTTTTCGTTGCAATAACAATAACTGGCATATTTTCGTCCAATAAGGCAATTGGTCCGTGCTTCATTTCTGCTGCTGGATAACCTTCTGCATGGATATATGAAATTTCTTTCAATTTTAATGCTCCTTCTAAAGCCGAAGGATAGTTGTATCCACGTCCTAAGTAAATTGCATTTCTGTTATCTTTGTATTTTTCTGCAATTTGATCAACAACACCTTCACAGTTGTCTAAAATTTGTTGAACTAAATCTGGAATACGCTCTAATTCTCGTGTTAACAATGTAAATTTCTCTGTTGATAATTCACCGTTTTGTTTACCTAATTTTAAGGCAATCAATGCTAAAATTGTTAACTGAGCTGTAAATGCTTTTGTTGATGCAACACCAATTTCTGGTCCCGCATGTGTATAGGCACCAGCATCTGTAATACGAGCAATAGAAGAACCTACAACATTGTTAATTCCAAAGATAAATGCACCATTTTCTTTTGCTAATTTAAGTGCTGCCAATGTATCTGCTGTTTCTCCAGATTGAGAAATTGCAATCACGACATCGTGTTTATTGATGATTGGATTGCGGTAACGGAATTCAGATGCATATTCTACTTCTACAGGAATACGAGCGAAATCTTCGATCATGTATTCTGCAACCAAACCTGCATGGTAAGAAGTTCCACAAGCAACAATGATGATACGTTTTGCATTCAAGAATTTTTCTTGATGATCCCAAATACCAGCCATTTTAATAACGCCTTCGTCTACTAATAAACGTCCACGCATTGTATCACGAATAGAACGAGGTTGTTCGTTGATTTCTTTTAACATGAAATGCTCGTAACCACCTTTTTCAATCGCTTCGATATTTAATTGTAACTCTTGAACATCTAAAGAAACCGCTTCGTTATTTTGGATTGTACGTACATCAACTTCTTTATCTAAAGTAATTGTGGCCATGTCACCATCTTCCAAATAAACCGCATCTTTTGTAAACTCGATAAACGGAGAAGCATCAGAAGCAACGAAAAATTCGTTCTCTCCAATACCAATTGCTAATGGAGAACCTAAACGACCTACAACAATTGTATTTGCTTCTTCTTTATCTAAAACAGCTATCGCATATGCTCCAATCACTTCATTCAAAGCTAAACGAACTGCGTCAGTTAAGTTTAAATTTTGTTCTTCTTGAAACAATTGAATAAAGTTTACTAAAACTTCTGTATCTGTATCACTATGAAAAACGTACCCTTTGTCTTTTAATAATTGTTTGATTGATTCATAATTTTCGATAATTCCGTTATGAACCAATACCAAACGTCCATTATTAGACATATGTGGATGAGAGTTTACATCATTTGGAACACCATGTGTTGCCCAACGTGTATGCCCAATTCCTAAATGAGGTGTTTTATCTAAATTTGCTGATTTATCTTCTAAATCTGAAACTTTTCCTTTTGTTTTTACCAATTCAAAATCGGTACCAGTAGAAAGAACTAAACCTGCACTATCATATCCACGATATTCTAGTCTTTTTAGTCCATTAATTATAATTGGGTACGCTTCGCGATGTCCAATATATCCTACAATTCCACACATAATATTTTATAGTATTTTAAGTTAAATTCGTTAAATATAATACGCCCTATTTTTGAGAGTAATATACCAATAATTTCAATTTTTTATCCGCTACTTCCGAATTATTTCCGTGTAAAACAATTCTGTATGGATTATAAGCTCTATTATTTTGATAAGGATTTGTACTATTAATCGTAGTTGCATCGCTAACAGATGTTATAAAATTACCCATTGTAATAAACATCGTTTGATCTTTATACTCATTTCCTTTCTCTAACATGCTTTTTAGATGTTTCGTGATATCAATTGTATAATAATCAGTATCTCCTTTTACAATAGGATTAAAGTGAACTGATGTAGGATATGAATTATAGAATTCTAAAACGTCTGCATACAATTCATTTATAACTTTATCATCTTTTTTGTAGTTATTCCAAGCAACTAAATAAGGCGGTTTTGGAAAACTAGTTGAACCATCAATATAGAATTTTAATTTTGCTCCAAGAATCACAATATTACTTTTTGTCATCTCAGATTTTAATTCATCTAATTGCGTTTGATTGATTCTTAATTTTGCATAATTTCCACTCATTCCGCTTAAATACAATCTTGCATCACCATTCACTTCATCAGGTTTGATTGTAGAATAAAGAGAACCTACTGTATTATTCACAATTTGAGAAGCAATAATATTTGCATTATTTGCAGTACCTGAATTCCATTGATTTGTCATATCAAATGCATAAGTTCCACTCAAACGTTCTTTGTAACTTGTGTCTGAACTTGTTTTTGCTGTCGGATTTTTGTATGAATAATACATATTCAAGTCAATTTTATTTGGATTAAAATTGACAATAAATCCATTTGATTCTTCAACAGAAAACTCTAAACCTTTGATATTTTCACGAATAAATGTTGCGTAATCATCAAGTAATCCTGTTTTAGCATTTTTAATAATTTTTTCGTCAAAATAATCTGGATCTAAAGAAACTTTGTAACCAGGAACAACCTCAGAAATATTAGAAGTTTCAGTTTTTTGTTTAACAACTTTTCCTGTTACTGTTTTTCCGATTGTAGCTTTTCCAATTACTCTCGAATTAACAGAAATTGGCGTCTCAAGTCCACTTAATGTTGAAAAATATTTTGTGTCTTTGTATAAAACCGTATTAATGTCTTTAATTTTCAACGTCATTGTTAAATCCTTACTCCCATACAAAGAATCTACTGCATACTTTGTTGTAATTTGGATTGTATCTGTATCTTTTGGTTTCTCTCCTGGTTTAGAAAGATTGATTGTATCTTTAGAAATTGGATCTTTAGTCGTGTTGTAATAAACTGGAATTACCAAATTCACAGAATCTACTTTAGGTTCTGTTCCAAAATCCTGATCACCAATAGACGAAGGTCTAATTTGTGTATAAAACTTAGAGGATGTAGAACCAAAAATTGGTTCGTTGTACACACCAAAAGCTCCATTTTGAAGTACAAATTTATCTGTACGAAGCGTATCAAAATTTGCATTAAAAGCAATAACATCTAAGGATTTTACATTTCCTTCTGCCTCACCTCTAATCACATTGTTATCTAATCCTAGTGTTTCATCCTCACACGAAACAATTGCTCCCATTCCAATCATCATTGCAACAGACACAGAAAGGACATTCAAAAATTTTTTCATTAATCTAAACAGATTTTAATTAGAGTTCATTACTTCCTCAAGATAGAAGTTGTTGTAAACTTCTTTAGCTTGCTCTTTAGAACAATAGTCTAATAGAGGAATATTTTGTTGGTTGATATAGTTTTTCACATCTTCTGGAATCATCTCTTCCCCTTTCGCAACTGCATCTGCATATTGTAAAGAAGCTTGAATCATACCCAAATGTGTAGGTTTTTCTAAATATGTTTGTACATCAGCTTCTACTTTATCAAAAGCTAACTTTTTAACTAATTCGTTATCTAATTCTCCTTCAAATCCGTTGTCAAATAAAGAAACAACAACTTTTGCATCTTGAAAGAAAGGATCGTCAGAATAATATTTTTTTAGATACAATGGTACTAAACTAGACATCCAACCCATTACGTGAACAACATCTGGTTTCCAGTTTAATTTTTTTACTGTCTCTAAAACTCCTTTTGCGAAGAAAATAGAACGCTCGTCGTTATCAGAAAATAATCCATTAACTTCTCCATAAACTTCTTTACGCTTGAAATATTCTTCGTTATCGATAAAATACACTTGTAATCTTTCTCCTGGAACAGAAGCGACTTTAATGATTAAGGGTTGATCCAAATCATTAATAATCATGTTCATACCTGAAAGTCGTATTACTTCGTGTAATTGGTGTCTTCTTTCGTTAATTGCTCCAAATCTTGGCATAAAGATTCTTACATCTGCGCCACTACTTTGCATGATTTTTGGCAAATCTAATGCTTGTGAAGACATCGGATTTTCAGGAACGTAAGGTACCATTTCTGTTGTTACATACAATATGCGCTTTCCTTCCATAATTTCTACTCTCTTTTCCTAATGAATAATAAGGCACAAATTTACAAAAAAATGTTGATATATTATTTGCTTATAGTAGCTTTGCGAGATATTAGTTTTTTTTTAACAAATCAGTGTTATGGTTATATTTAACGAAAAGGAAAAATTAACTCCCGCAATCGTCGAGTTAAAAAACCAAAACAAAACCATTGGCTTTATCCCTACAATGGGCGCTTTACACGAAGGTCACATGTCTTTGGTCAAAGCTTCTAAAGCTCAAAACGACTACACAATCGTCAGCATTTTTGTCAATCCGACACAATTTAATAATGCAGAAGATTTAGCAAAATATCCTCGAACTGAGGAAAATGATAAAGAATTGTTAATGAAAAATGGCTGTGATTTTGTCTATATGCCTACTGTTGAAGATTTATATGAAACAAATGAAGGTGCAAAACATTACGATTTTGGTACAATAGACCAAGTGATGGAAGGCACTTCTCGCCCTGGACATTTTGATGGAGTAGCTACAATTGTTTGCAAATTATTCAAAGCAGTTCAACCAACAAGAGCATATTTTGGAGAGAAAGATTTTCAGCAAATTCGTATCATTCAAGAAATGGTAAAACAAGAAAATTTAGATGTCGAAATTGTTCCAATGCCAATTCATAGAGCAGATTCTGGTTTAGCATTTAGTTCAAGAAATGCACGTTTATCAACGCAACAAACTTCGGATGCCCCTCAAATTTATTCAATTTTATCGCAAGCTGTAACGCTAAAAAATGAAGGAAAAGATGTTGCTGAAGTAAAAGCTTTCGTCGAAAATGAATTCAAAAATTCACCCTTCGAATTAGAATATTTTGAAATAACAGATGAAGAAACCTTGTTGTCTATCGAACATTTTTCTGAGGCCTATAATATTCGTGGATTTGTCGTTGCCTATGCAGGTGATGTACGTTTAATCGATAATATTCAGTTTTAATTAAATATAATAAATTTCTCAAATCAATAGAAAAATATTGAAACAGGTTTTGAAATTTATAAGTTCAGTGTAACTTTGCAAGATTATGATGGTAGAAGTTTTTCACTCTAAGATACATAGAGTTAAGGTAACAGACGCAAAATTAAACTACATCGGAAGTATTACAATCGACGAAGATTTGATAGATGCTGCCAATATGGTTGTGGGTCAGAAAGTACAAATCGTGGTACAAGAGAATGGCGAACGATTTGAAACTTATATTATAAAAGGTAAACGTGGAAGTGGCGAAATCTGTCTGAATGGACCTGCAGCGCGTAAAGTACAAGTTGGTGACACAGTTATCATCATTACGTATGCGATGATGGAGTTTGAGGAAGCCAAAACATACGAACCAACAATTGTTTTCCCTAACGAGAACAATCGTTTAGATTAAGAAATTAATTTTCAACAATTTATATGAAGAGTAAGATCAAACAATCGCTCTTCTTAATCACTGCTTCATTGTTAGCCGTATTTTTTGTCGTGGTAACAGTGAAGCAAATTGATTTCGAACGAGTTGCAAAAGTTTTAAAACAAACCAATTATTTTTGGATTTTTGCATCTATGGCAATCAGTATTCTCACGTATTGGATACGCGCCGCTCGTTGGAATCTTCTTCTAAAGCCAATGGGCTACAACACACAAACCTCATCTGGTTTTTGGGCAATTGCATTTGCATATTTTATGAATTTGACCATTCCTCGAAGTGGCGAAGTGGCTCGTGCAACAAGTTTCTATAAAATGGAAAAAGTCCCGTTTGAGAAATCTTTCGGAACAGTAGTTTTAGAGCGTGTAATTGACGTTTTATTTTTGGGATTATTTTTCGGTTTAACACTTATTTTCAATTATGAAACATTCATCAAATTTGTAGAATTAGGAAACAAAGAAAAAGCACATCAACCAACAGCAGAACCTTCTTTCTTAAAATACTACATCACAATTGGAGTTCTTGTTTTAGGAATTGGATTAATCGCTATTTTCTGGAAAAAAATTAGTCAATTAAAGTTTTTTGAAAAAATCAAAACCTTTCTATTTGGACTTTGGGAAGGTATAAAATCAATCTCGAAATTAGAAAAAAGAGGCTTATTCATTTTTTATTCTTTCGCACTTTGGATTTGTTATTTCCTAATGACTTTCCTTGTTTTCTTTGCTTTTCCAGACACCAAAAATTTTGGTATACCAGAAGGTTTATTTCTATTGATTGCAGGATCTTTGGGAATGATTTTGCCTGTTTCGGGAGGTTTGGCTTATCCGTATATTATGTCGATTGCATTTTCGGCCGTTTATTTAGCAAAAGGCGGAGATCAGCACGAAGGACGAGCAATTGGCGATTATTTTGGGTTAATTCTTTATATAGCTCAAGTTGTATCGATGATTAGTTTTGGATTGATTGCTATTTACAAAATCGCACGAATTCGACGAGATTCTACACAATAATCTCATACCTCCAAAACTACGATTCCAAAGCTTTACCATTTTATTGATTTCCCAAGGATTTATTCTATAACTTATTTTCATAATTAGAAAGAAAATAATATTAACAAACAATACAAAAAGTACTTCCATAGCTAATAAGTTTTATTAAATATACATTTTATTTCTTTATCATTTCCAAATATTTAGGCGCTTGTTCCTCTAAAATTTCTGTGATTTTATCGTATTTATTTTCTTTTACAAGTTTTTCTAATTCAAAATTCGCATAACAATATCGCACATAATCGGTGACTTTATTTTCGGGAATATTCAATGTTTCGATGAAATAATTTATGGTGAAATAATTCTCTAAATCTATGATTTTATCTACCTTTTTGAAATATTCATTTTGTTTTTTATCTTTCTTCTTTTGTCCAGAAATAGTTGCTATCCAATTCGACGGATCCAACAATCCATTATTATTAATTGTAGAAGTCATGTTAGGATTTATCTTTCGGAAACGCAAATTTGGATTAAAACCCAAGTTCAAATTATCATACAATTCATCTACTTTTCCGTGTTCTAACTTGATGTTATTCTTAAAATTTCTGTCCAACGTATTAATTCGCGCTTCAGCAAGTTCAATCGTTTCAATATTCAAATGAATCGTCAGCATTCCTTTTACTAAAATATCCGATGTAATTTTGATTTTTCGTTCGATATAAAAATCATGTGTAATCACCAATTCATCTCCCACAGAAGCTTTAATTGAAAACATTCCGCTCGCATTTGTAAACGTTTTCGCATTCGTCGATTCGTTTGTCACCAAAATATTGTCTACCGCATCTTGCCCAGCAATTCCATCATCAATCACTACTTTTCCAGTAATCAAGGTTGTTTGCGCAAATGTAAAAACGCTCAACAAATTCAATAATATAATGTAATTTATTCTACTCATTTTTCTTCATTTTTGCTAAATAAATCGGCGCTTGTTCTTCAATTATAAAAAGAATTTCATCAAAATTATTATCTCGCAACAATTTCGGAAAATCAAAATTTGAATAACAATAATCTAAAAACTCGTTTATTTTTCCTTCTGGAATTTTCAAATCATTCACAAAATAATATGTCGTAAAAAATTTATGCAACGCCGATAATTGATCTTCTTTCACAACTTTTATTGGACCTGGATTTTTCATTCGTTTTTTTGGGTTTTTGAACAAATCAAATACCCCTTTTAGATTAACTCCTCCAACCTGTTTAATCGTTCTATTGACTCTTTCTTCATCATGTTTAAGATTCAGTTCCGCTTTAAATTCTAGAGAAGTAAAACCCGCTTCATCATTCAATTTTTCTTGAAATGATTTTTCTTTTCCCAAATTTTTGAGCGAATTTTTATCTAATTTCGAGATATTCGCTTCTTTCAATTCAATCACTTCAATATTTACATGAATCGTCACAAAACCTTTTGTAATCATAGTTTCCGAAACTTTCAATCTTCTTTCTTCAATTCCCGTATGTTTGATTATCAATTCATCATTCAAGTTCACATTGATCGAAAATAAGCCAACATTATTCGTTTTTGTTTTGGCTTTTGTCGTTAAATTTTCAATCGAAGTTCCTTCCAAATCAATAACCTCTTCTGCATCATCCACAATAATTTTTCCTGTGATTAAAGTGCTTTGTGCTTGAAGATAAGTTGATGAAATGATGAATAAAAAGAATAAAATTTTACTCATGTTCGATTGTTTTTTGGTTGATAGTAGAAAGATAATTTGGTGCTTGTTCTTCGAAAATTAAAGTGATTTTATCATAATTATTTGCTTTAAAAAGTGGTTCTAACTTAAACTCAACAAAGCAATAATGAATAAAATCAAGAATATTTCCTTTCGGAATTTTCAAATCATGTGCAAAATAATATTCGGTGAAATAATCTTTGAGCTGAATGATTTTATCGTATTTATCAAGGTTTTTCTTTTTCAGAAAATGTTTATACGTCTGCACTTCTTTGTCCGAATATTGCTCTATCAAACCCATCACATTTTCATAACGAATGGGAACTCTTAATTTTCGAAGATATTCCGAAGCAAAATAGGCTTTCACCATATCATTTTTAAATTCTTCATTAATACCTAAACTTTTATTGATTTTTTCGCTTTGCGTTTCTTCTTTGCTAATATTTTCTTTCCAATTCTTTTTAAGCGGTTTTATTTTCGTTTCGGATAATTCTATCACTTCAACATTTAGATGAACGTCTATAAAACCTTTTCTAATCATTGATTCAGAAATCTTAAGCTGACGTTCTTCAATTCCAATTTGTTTAAAAAGTAAAACATCGTTTGGCTGAACTCGAATCGAAAAAAGACCTTTTTCATTTGATTTTGTTCGTGCATTTGACGTTAAATTTTCGATTACAAAATCATCAAGATTAACGATTTCATCCGCATTATCTACCATAATTTTCCCCGAAATTAAAGTCGATTGTGCATTGACAGAAATACAAAAAATATAAAAAAAGCTAAGAAATAAAGTTCTTTTCATTGGCATTTTAAAATATGATTAAAAATAATCGAGAAAATAATTGAAAATCAATATTTAACTCAACTTTATCTAAAGTTGATAATTTGTTAAAAAAGTAAATTATTGTTAACGTTTTTTGATTATTGTATTAAAATTTTTCACACTTATAACTCCATATCTTGTCGCGATAAAACATTATTTTTGTCTAAATTTGAAGCTATGGCTAAAACAAAAACTACATATTTCTGCCAAAACTGTGGCACGCAAACCGCGCAATGGATGGGACAATGCAAAAGTTGTGGCGAATGGAATACCATTGTTGAAGAAATTGTAGACAAAGGCGACGAAAAAAAATCGTGGAAAGATAAATCGGACAAAAAAGAGAAAACGTTTGCCCTGAATATTCGCGAAATAAATCCATTAGGAGAAATAAGAATTTCAACGAAAAACCAAGAATTAGATAGGGTTTTAGGAGGCGGAATTGTTCCTGGATCAGTGATTTTGGTTGGTGGAGAACCTGGTGTTGGAAAATCGACATTGATGTTGCAAGTTGCCTTAAAGTTAGATACGATTAAAATCTTATATGTATCTGGAGAAGAATCTGTTTCGCAAGTAAAACTTCGTGCTGAACGAATCGGAATTGAATCGGATCAATGTTTTATTTTACCCGAAACTAATACGCAAAAAATATTTGCTCACGCCAAAGAAATTCAACCTCAATTGATTGTTGTCGATTCTGTACAAACGCTTCAAACCACTTATGTAGAGTCTTCTCCAGGAAGTATTTCGCAAATTCGAGAAACAACTTTTGAGCTAATTCAGTACGCAAAAGAAACCAACACACCGATTATTTTAATTGGACATATTACGAAAGAAGGTGTAATTGCTGGACCAAAAATTTTGGAACATATGGTAGATGTTGTGTTGCAATTTGAAGGCGATCGCAACCATATTTACCGAATTTTACGTGCAAACAAAAACCGTTTTGGCTCGACTGCAGAAATCGGAATTTATGAAATGCAAGGAGCGGGTTTGCGTGAAGTCACAAATCCGTCAGAAGTATTAATTACCAAAAAAGATGAATTACTAAGCGGAAATGCAATTGCAGCAACTTTGGAAGGTGTTCGCCCGATGTTGATTGAAATTCAAGCTTTAGTTTCTACTGCTGTTTATGGAACTCCACAACGTACTGCGACTGGTTTTGATGCCAAGCGATTGAATATGTTGCTGGCTGTTTTAGAAAAACGCGCTGGTTTCCGATTGAATATGAAAGATGTTTTCTTGAATATTACAGGCGGAATTCGAGTGGATGATCCTGCGATTGATTTAGCTGTTATTGCAGCAATTCTTTCATCAAGCGAAGATTCTGCTGTTCCAGACAATTGTTGTTTTGCAGGAGAAGTTGGTTTAAGTGGAGAAATAAGAGCAGTGAATCGTGTTGAACAACGCATTACAGAAGCTGAAAAACTAGGTTTTGATGCAATTTTTGTTTCAAAATACAATAAAATAAAAGATACAGATTTTGGAATTAGAATCGTCAGAATATCAAAAGTAGAAGATTTATATCGAATGTTATTTCAATAGAATATTAAATATTTTATTAAATTTATTTAAACATTTTTTCTATTTTTATTCGAAACTAAAAAAACATTATTATGGATTATTCTAGCCAATCTAATCAAGATTTTAATCAACCACAACAATCTTCTTTTGAAGAAATTAAACCAAAACCAGAAAACAACCTTGTTTTAGCAATCATCGGAACTATTTTAGGTCTTTGTTCTCCTTGTTGTATCGGTACTATTGTGGGTATTATCGCGATTGTTTTTGCAAATCAAGTGAATACAAAACACAATATTGGTGATTCTACAGGAGCTGAACAAGCAGCTAAAAATTCTAAAATATTAGCTTACGTTGCAATTGGCTTAGGTGTAATTGGTGTTATTATAAATGTTGTGATATTAATTACAGGAGGTATGGATGCTTATATGGAGCAATATAAAAGTATTTTAGAAAGCTCTAACGGAAATTAATCATATGATAAAACGGATTTTGGTTTATGGACTATCAACACTTTTACCCATTTTGGTAATTGTCTATTTTTATAGTTATTACAGCAACCAAAGTCCGTTTTCTATCAAATGTATGTTTCATGAAATAACAGGTTTATGGTGTCCTGGCTGTGGCGGTCAACGTGCTTTTTCCTTACTTGTTCACGGACATTTTTTACAATCGTTACGATACAATCTTATTTTGCCTTTTGCACTTTACATTTGTGTACAATTGTATTATGCTATTATTGAAAATATTTTTTTAGGCAAACCAATGTCAGGCAAATTACATCTTCCCGAAAGTTTTGCTAGAAATTTCTTAATCTTCCTTTTGGTTTATTCTATTTTGAGAAACATTCCTCTTTCACCTTTTATATATTTGGCACCAGAAAGTTAGAAAATATGGGATTAGATACTGTTGAATTAATCATGGAATTTGAAAATCATTTCAATATTCGTTTTAAAGATGAAGATATTCAGCAAATAAGTCGAGTTGAGGAAATTTCAAACCTAATTTGTCAAATGATTGATATTACTTCCGAAAACAAAGAAGAATTTAATTCACTTTATGCTTTATTTCAGGATTATTTTGGAAATCATATTCAACTAGCAGATAAAATATCAAATTACTTACAAATAAATAACTTTCAAGATTTAAGCAATTTTTTAAATCTAAAAATTAAAAATTATTCTAATATTTTAAAATATATTTTCTTAGATTATCATTTTATTAAATGGGAAGAACTTACTGTTGAAGAGTTTATCAATGCAATTTTAATTACAAATTGTAAACATCTTTTTGATAACAATACACCTAAAACTCAATATCAAGTTTATTTAATTGTAGGAAGTATTATTTTGGACAGAATAGGTTGTCCAGTTTATGACATACAACCATACGCAAGTATTACGAGAAATTTGCGAATTGACTAAATTAAAAAAATCAGAGAACTATTCCTCTGATTTCTTATTTGCTGTTCGTGGATTTTGACGCTCCTCGCCTTCTTTCAATTCTCCTCGACGTATTCTATTTTTGTCCGAATCTTTGTCATCATTTGGTAAAGAAACTGGTTGATTTGCCTCTCCTAAAACCCAAGTTTCGGTCGCATCCCACATCGCTCTAATTTTAATTGGCTCTGGATACAAATAAATTGGTTCGGGCTGTTTACCTGATAAATAATCGCCAGTATCCCATTTTCCATTTTCGTTTTCATCAACCAATAAACGGAACAAATATTCTCCTGGCTCAATAAAATTGAACTCAAAATAGTTTTTATTTGCTGGATTATAAATTTCTTCAATTACTGTAAAATCTTTATCAGTCTTTAAAAACTGTAAAATAAATGGTTTTGATGGTGTATTTTGAAGCGTTAATTTTAAATGTCCAAAATCTCCACGCGTTCCCATTTTTATAGGATAAGCAAGTGTATCATTCTTCTCTCCTAACACGTCTGTCAACGCATTTGGATAGATATTAACTTCAAATTTTTCATCTAAATTTTTCTCAAAAGCAAAATTCAAATTCTGAGCATTCACTGTATCGATCGAAACTTTGAATGGAATGGAAACCGTATCCTTAAACACATAAATTTTAGATAAATCCAATGATTTTATTGGTGCATTTGCCTGAATTTTAAACGGTTTATTTGGTGCTAATTTTTGATCATTTATTGCTTTAAATTCTAATTTTCGTTCAGTATTCGATTTTGAGTATAATGCACTTACTTCATCAATTTGATCTTTATGTTGAACCTTGAAGTTCAATTTTGCACTTCTTCCTACAATTGTATCCACTTTTGGATTGAACCAAAAATTAATCGAATCTTGTTTTGGAAACTTCTGAATATAAGCCGTTTTAAATTCTTTCCCAACCGGCGCTATCGTAACATCATCCGTTGCGCCAGTCGTTTTAAAAACAATTAAACCTTCTTGTTTAAAACTCGCTTCAGGTTTACGATAAGCTGGTTTTTGATTGAATAAATTCAAGTTGATTTGTTGATTCGCATTCAGCTCAATTGGTTCGTTATGAAAAGCCAAACGCTCTTTTCCATAATCGTACATCACATTTTCTACCTTATCCTCAAAAGCAATTAATTTATACTTACCCGAAGCCAAATAATTTAATTGATATTCTCCTTTATCATTGGCTCTCGCAATGTAATATGGTTTCTTTTGCAGAATGATACTGTCTTTGTATGTACTATCTACTTTATATAGCCCGACCAATATCTTTTCTGGTAATTTGAAATCATAAGACGAATTTACACGACCTGTTACCTTCAACGAATCGATAAAACTACCTGTCGAAAAAACATATTGAAAGTTTGATAACTTATTATTTTCGTTAAAATCTTGAATCGCATCTCCAAAATTGAAACTATACGTCGTATTTGGTAACAAGGGTTCTTGAAATTTAATCGAAATATATTTCTTCGCTAAAGCTTGCGGCGTCACAATTGGGGGAATCTGAAACGATGGCGAAACAACCACATTTTTGCTGTATTCTTTCAGAAGAATGTACTCATCAAAGTTGATTGTAGCCTCTTGCAAATTAAGATCTACATTCGTAGCCAATGTATCTGGATCAGCTTTTAGGAAAACTGGCGGAGTTTCATCTTTAGGTCCTCCCGTTGGTGAACCTTGTCTTGCACAAGAAATAACCGTCAAAATGGTTAACATCAAAAGCGAAAAACGTGTCGTCTTATTCATGGGCGCAAGTTAAGAAAAAGCTTGTTATTAAGCACAAGCAATGGTAATTACACTTATCTTAAAATTTTCTGAAAGATTAAACTTTTTTATTGCCGATGCAATTGTTGCACCAGTTGTTAAGACATCATCAATCAAAATATAATGTCCAGGTTTAAGATTTGGATTGATTTCAAACGCATCTTTCAAGTTATCCAATCGGTGTTTTTTGTCTTCATTTACTTGAGATGAATTGTATTTAGTTCGGATTAATCCATCCGAAAAATAATTTATCTGGTTGATTTCTGCCAACGTTCGTGCAAAATTTTCTACTTGATTGTAGCCTCTTGTTTTCAATCGTTTTGAATGCAATGGAATCGGAATAATTCCGTCATAATGACTCAAATCAAACTTAATCATCTGCGCTAAATCAATTCCAATTTCTGGACGATTCCTGTATTTCATTTCATGCAAAATGGCTTGCGTGGTATTATGATGTTTAAATTCTAACAAAGAAAATGCATTTTCGACCTCGCAAAAATTTCTCAATTTATCATAAGCACGATTATTTTGATCGAAATTAAAATGCGTAAAAACGAGTTTGGTTGAGCACGAAACACACAGAAATTGCGAAGGTTGAATAACGTCTTGACAATCCAAACAACGCATCGGAAAAAATAAATCAGCCAAAGAATTTACGATTGTTTTGATTTCCATTACCTTTGCAAATTAAAGTTTAGTACTAAATTTAATGAAAATCATTCGACTTACAAAAGCTTTTACGTTCGAAACTGCACATGCTTTGCATGGTTATGACGGAAAGTGTAAAAATATACATGGACATTCGTACAAATTATTTGTAACTGTGAAAGGAACACCTTCTGAAGACACAACCGATGTGAAACTTGGAATGGTGATGGATTTTGGGGATTTGAAAAAAATTGTGAACAAAGAAATTGTTAATCTTTTTGATCACGCTATTTTATTGAACGAAAATTCACCTCACAAAATATTAGGTGAAAAATTATTAGCAGAAGGACACAATGTTGTTTTTACAGATTATCAACCGTCTGCTGAAAACATGATTTTGTGGATTGTGGATAAAATCAAACCTCTTTTACCAACGAATATCGATTTGGTTGCTTTGAAATTACACGAAACTGAAAATTCTTATGCAGAATGGTTAGCGGAGGACAACCAATAAACATTCAGTTAGAAGCTGGTAAAAAAGCCTATTTTTCTTCGGATCATCACTTTGGTGCTCCGAATGAAAAAGATAGTTTGGTGCGCGAAAAATTGTTTGTAAAATGGCTTGACGAAATAAAAGACGATTGCGGTGTTTTATTTTTGATTGGCGATTTATTCGATTTTTGGTTCGAATATAAACACGTTGTTCCGAAAGGATTTGTGCGTGTTTTAGGAAAATTAGCCGAAATTTCTGATCGTGGAATTCCTATTTATTTCTTTGTTGGAAACCATGATTTATGGATGAAAGATTATTTGGAAGAACAAATCAATGCGATTGTTTTCCGAGATAAGCAGGATTTTATCATCAATGGAAAAGAATTTTTTATTGTTCACGGTGATGGAAAAGGTCCTGGTGATAAAGGCTACAAACGCATGAAAAAGGTTTTTACAAACAAAGTTTGTCAATTTCTTTTTTATCTACTTCATCCGGATTTGGCAATGTGGTTGGGAATTACAGCTTCGCGAAAAAATAAAATGATTTCGGGTGATGAAGATGTTAATTTCTTAGGCGTTGACAACGAATGGTTAATCATGTATAGCCGCAAGCAATTGCATCGAAAATACTACGATTATCTAGTTTACGGACATCGACATTTACCAATGGAAATTGCGATAGGCAAAGCACGTCACATCAATCTTGGCGATTGGATTAACTACTTTACTTATGGTGCTTTTGATGGAAAAGAATTCGAATTAAAAACTTACCTCCGTAATCAAGGAGAAGAATCTCGGGATTCTATCATAAAAATTATAAATTAGCAAGCAAATCATAAAAACCCAAAGAAATGCCTCTTTTAGCCATTCTATTTTGGGTTTGCTTTCGCTAAAGTATCTTGTCAACATCAACATAATGCTAAAACCTAAAAAAGCAAGATAAGCATCGTTATTTCCTCCGTAAAGAATATACGTAATCAGCATTGTTCCAAACATAAAATGCATCAACAAAAAGATACGTTTCTTTTGTGCTGTCAATTTATTCACATTCTTGAAATGATTGATAATTGAATAAATTAGAATAATTGCAATTGGAACTAAAAACAATTGTTTCCATTCGAAATGTACCATTGTAAACATTAATTGTTCTTTATAAAAATCGAACATAAAGTAATAATCGAGCAGAAAACTAACTTGAGCAACGATTAATATTGGAAGAATAAATCCTAAGAAAGCAAGAATTGGAATTTTAGGTTCTACCACTCTTAAAGTTAAAAAATAAGCAAAAACAACGATTCCTAAGAAAATAAGTGGTGGACTTAATAAAATTGCAAAACTCATAAAAACGCCTATATCAAATGCATTGTACGTATCGTTTTTTTCGGACTCAAAATAGAGTAATTGCACTGTTACATAAGTCACAAGCAACAAACTTCCTGCAATTCGATAATCGGATAAACCTTCAATAAAAGGCATGATCCATAAAATATAGACAAAAGTTGGATAGGAAGAAGTCGAAATTAAATCATTCGTATTGTCGATATACCCTACAAAAGCAATCGTCAAAATCGTCAGGACTACGCCCAATTTTTCTAAATTACTCAGATCAATACTGTTAAAATTCGTTGCTCCAAGCAATGTAAACAGCACAATGATAAAAATCTGTATAAAAAAATTCCTTTTGTCAAGTAGATTAACCAACATTTTATTAACTTTGATGCAAATTAAGCAATAAACTAGAATATGGGAGTTATAACTGATTTATTTTTTGCGATTGGTGATATTTTCAAATGGACTTTTGAAAACTTATTATCTCCAATTGGTGTTATCTTTGGATGGTTATTTACATTCATCGGATGCGCATTGATGGGATGGTGGTTATATAAAATCGCTAGCTTTGGAACCGAAAATGAAAAAAGATACGAAAGATAATTTATCTTATATTGTATAAAATATATTTTCGAAGTAATTCGAAAAACCTCTTATAAGTTTATAAGAGGTTTTTTTATAATTATTATTGTAAAAATGAAATAAAAAATCAATATTTTCGTTGTCATCTAAAAAAAGATGTAAAATCTAAATTCTTTTTATAAAACTAACTCATGAATTCACAATCTTCAGAAATTGAAATTGGAGCTTTATTTAAAAATTTCCTACAAAAATTTAGAACTTTTTTACAAAAAAACTTTCTATTTATTATCTTATTAGCTGCTTTAGGTTTAATAGTTGCTTATTTTATAAACCCAATATTAAAAAACTATGAAAGTAAAGTAATTGTAACTCCAAATTATGGTAGTGTAGATTATTTATACAATGAGATTGAATTAATCAATTCTAAAATTTCTGATAAAGACACTGTCTTTCTTAATAAAATTGGTATTACCCCTAATATCAATAAAATAGAGATAAAACCTATTACTAATATCTATCAGTTTGCTGGCGAGAGCGAAAGTAATTTTGATTTACTTAAACTTTTTGCTGAAGATGGCGATATTAATAAAGTAGCTGATGACGAAAAAACAAGTAAAAATTATAAAACACATCAAATTATTCTAACGACAAAAAAATCATCCATACAAACATCAAATATTGATAAATTATTAAAATTTCTTAATAAAAATGAATATTATAATCAAGTTCGTTTAATAAGAATAGAAAATGAAAAACAACGTTTAGGAATAAATGATGGTACTATTAAACAAATAGATGCTGTTTTTTCAAAAGTTGAAAACTCAACAAAATCAGAAGCAAGTAAAAATTTGGTTTATGTCAATGATAATAATCAACTTAATGATTTATTAATAACAAAAAGAGAACTTATAAAAGAAAACGAATATATTAAATTAAACGAATTGTTGTCTACAAATATCATAAAGAAAATCAGTGAATCTCTCAATGTACAAGCAGAAACAAAGGGAAATTTATTGAAGATAATTTTACCAATTCTATTTATAGGTATATTTTTATTCATTAGATTAATATTTACTAAACAAAAATAATTTTATTCATGAAAAATTTAACTTTATTATTATTCTGTTCCTTTATTATTTTCCAAAGTTGTGGAGAGGATAAAAAGCCAAGAACTAAAGATGGTCAAACTATTTCAAATGTATCAAACGATAAAGATAGAATAACTAATTCTAATACAGGGTTAGTTCTTACAATAAACGCTGACTTCAATAAAAGTGATGAGCTAATCGTTTTTTGGAAAGATAAAAGTATAGGCTGGTTTACAGAAGAGAAAACAATTTATGCAGGTTCTTCTGATGTTGAAGGTCACCAAAATATAGAATTTAAATTTCCTGAAAATGTAATTCCTACTGACTTACGTTTAGATATTAGTAGTAATAAAGATCAAAAAGAAATTAAAATAAATTTTATTAAAATTGCTGATCAAGGTCGAGAATTTTACATTTTTGGCGATGAGTTAACAAAGTATTTTCAACCAAATGAATTTATTAATTACAACGATTCAAATAATAAATTAAGTTTAAGTTCGAAGGGGGAAAATTATGATCCTTTTTTAACAACAACTCACAATTTTATCCTTGAATTACAAAAAGTTTTAAATACCGCTTTCTAATTGCGTAATTAAAAAAATGATTAAGTTTAATTATTTTAAAAATTTATTAAAAACACACTCATCTCTATTAATAATTATTTTAGGAGCTGGGTGTTTCTTTATTTCTAATATCATATTTAAAACAGTATTAAATGATATTAACTATGGAATATATTCATTAATAGTAACATATTTTTCCTTAATATATGTCTATGGTATACTAGGTTTCGAGCAAGTTTTTTTAAGATATTCATTTGTAACAAAAAAAGGAATAATACAGACACCTAGAATCAATTTAATAATAATTATTTTAGTCTCATTATTAACTAGCATATTATACTACACAGTATTCAACTCATTTTATCTAAAATCTTATTCTAATATTTTACTCTATTTTGCATCCTATTGTTTAATTATTAGCATGCCTATTTTTAGTATTCTAAGGTTAAAAGGACTATTTGAAATTGCTCAATTAATAGCAAATTATTGGAAATTTATACTTTTAATAATTAGTATTTATTTTTTGTTTTTTAAAATAGACTCTATAGTATCATTAATTAATATATTATGTTTTTTAATAATAGGATGTACTGCTATTATTATTTTAAATACTATAAAGCAATTTAAATTTTGTTATACTTCATCTATTAATAAAAAAACTATACTTAAATCGTTTTTATTTTTCTTTATTTCTATTACATCCTTTTCTATAATAACTTTTGGAGACAGATTTATAATTGAACAAAAAAATGGATTAGAAGCTGTTGGAATATATTTCTTCTTAAGCAATTTTTTAATTGCTCCTTATGGAATTTTACAAAATTATATAGGTTTTAAACAATTAGTCAAATATAAGGAAGGCATCGAGTTGAATACTCTTTTCAAAAATGTTTATTTATCCCTGTTGCTAGGTGTTATACTCGGTTCTTTTTTATTGATGATAATATTTTTCATTGAAGAGTTTAATATTTTGACATTTAAGTTTTTCAAATACAAATATGAAATGTTTCTTTTAATTATTTTAGGAATAACAAGATTATACTCAGCGGTTATAAGTCCTGCATTTGAAGTTTCTACAAATTTAAAGATGTTAAAATACTTCAATATAATATTGATTATTAGCACAATATTGATCATTACAACTTTAATTTTCTTAAATAGTGTATCAATCAACATTGTTTTATTATCATTAATATTCTTATGGTTTATACGAACATTTGCCCAACATTTACTTATTTTAAAAAACAAAGCATTTTACAATGAATAATTTGGAGAGATTATATTTAGTGATATTTTCTATAGGATTGTTCCTATTTTCTTTTAATCAAATAGAAATATTTCCTTTTCTTGGAGAATATACAAGAGAAATTGGTGCTCATTTTTTTATTTTAGGAGGTTTTCTAATGTTATTAGAAGTAATAAAAACAGGAAAATTAAATATTCCTGTCAATAGTACCTTTTATAGGTTATTAATATTATTTTTTTTTATAGCAATTATTTGCTCATTAATTAATATCGATAATATTTATAATAGTTATTTCAAAAAAACAAGTGGCCTGAATAGATTAATAAGACAATTATTTGCTTTATCAATACCTTTCTTTATTTTCATTCCTTTTTTTTGGAGAGTTATTTCAAATTGGTCTGTAAAAAAAGTTTTTATAACCATCCGTAGAATTTTTTTCTGTTCGTTATTATTTTCTTCTTTATATGGTTTCTTTGAAATTCTATATTCATATTTTGGTATATATCCTGCAAGATTAATAACTGACTTTATAGGTTATGTTATCCCTTTTATTAAACCAGTTTATCATAGCGGGGGTAGAATATCAACTTTTGCTTATGAACCTCCTTTTTATGCTATATATTTAATTACTATATCTGGCTGGATGTTCAGCTATGTATTAACGGAAAATAATTTAATAAAAAAAATTTCCCCTTCTATTTTAGTATTAATTCTTACATTCTTTTCGGGATCAAGAACAGGCCTTCTTGTTGTATTTTCTATATTTATTTTATTTATTTTATATCTGTATAAAAATAACATCTATCGTAAACAACTAAGTATTTTATTTTTTAGTTCATTAATAACTGTTTTATCTCTTTTGACATTTAATGCCGAAAAAATAATTTATTCCATTAATGAAAAAATAGAACGTCTAGATTTCGTTAGTAACCTCAAAACTGATGTTTCCAATAAAACAAGATTTGGAATGCAATATGCATCTTTACAAGTATTTAAGGAAAATCCTATTTTTGGAGTAGGT
Organism: Empedobacter sp. GD03865; assembly: GCF_029840775.1. Lineage (NCBI taxonomy): Bacteria > Pseudomonadati > Bacteroidota > Flavobacteriia > Flavobacteriales > Weeksellaceae > Empedobacter > Empedobacter sp. GD03865. The sequence continues at coordinate 4,660 of NZ_JAOCDF010000011.1, read as the reverse complement.
TTTGGGCAACAAGCTTACTATTCAAGATTTCATTATCCTAGATGGTCTACAGTTAACAATTGGGAATTTAAAGAACTATACAATAATAAAAAAGAACCTTCATTCCCTCCTGGATATAATATTTATACAAGAATTTTAGCAGAAATGGGTATTTTAGGCTTTATTTGTTGGTTATCAATAATTATTTATAGTTTGCATTTATGCTACAGATTTTTGAAGTCAAATAATTTTCATACCCGAGTTTTATCTATTTCTATTTCTATTTCTCTAATAGGCTTATATATTAATTGGTTACAAATTGATACTTTTAGAGTTTATGGTGTTTGGTTAAATTTTGTAATACTAATATACTTACAACAAAAAATTAATTATCAAAAGAATGAATAAAAATTTATTAATCATTCCACATTATAATAATCCTCAAGGGTTAATTAATTCAATCAAATCGATAGGTCAAAATGAAAAATTAGATGTCTTGATTATCGATGATGGTAGTAATCAGCAGAATATACAAGAAACTAAAGTTTTAAATTCTAAAAAATTCAAAGGTGATATACATTTTCAATATTGTATAAGAAACAGAGGCATTGAATATGTTCTAAATGATGCAATAGACTATGCTCTAGAAAAAAAATATAAATATATTTCTAGACTAGATTGTGGTGATTTATGTGTTGAAAACCGTTTTAAAATACAAGAAGAATTTCTTAATAAGAATAACGATTATGCTTTAGTAGGTAGTTATGTAAAAGCAGTCGATGAAAATAAAAATTTTCTTTTTAACATTAAACCTGCTATAATTGATAAAGAAATTAGAAAAGAAATGAAATCTAAATGTTCTTTCATTCATCCAAGTGTAATGTTCAAAGCTGATATTATAAAAGAAGTAGGAAAGTATCCTACAGATTATAAGGCTGCAGAAGATTTTGCTTTTTTTACTAATATTTTAAAGAAATACAAGGGGAAAAACATTGATCAAGTTTTAGTAATTATTGAAATTAATACTAAAGGAATTTCTATACAAAATAGAAATAGACAAATAAAAAGTAAAGTTAGAATTCTTAAAGAGAATTTTACTTTTTCATATGTTTCCATATTAGGTTTATTAAAAAGCTATATTCTTTTATATACTCCAAATCGTTTTGTGATTTTTTTAAAAAAAATAATTTTAAAATGATAAAAACTATAAAAATTTTTAATTCATATTCATTAGTATGTTTAGTGCTCATTCTTCCATTTTCATCAGCATTAAGTAACCTTCTTTTTGCTATTTTTTGTGCTACTTCAATAATCGAATATTTTTTAAATAATGAATCTTACAAATCAAATAATATTCTTTATATTTTTATTTTTTTTCTATTTTACATCTCAATAATAGGTTTATTTCAAGGATCATATGACGCAAATAAAAGTTTATGGAAATTTTTACCAATTCTATTAATCGGAAGTCTATTAATCTATACAAAGAAGGATCTTCCTATCAATAGAATTGAAAAAATATCTATAATAAGTTGTGCCTTTTATGTATTGATCTGTGTAATAAGAACATCTTTATTTTATTATAAAAATAGTTTTATTCCTTTTGCAAATGAAGGAGAAATGGTGCATATTCTGAAAATTCATCGACCTTACTTAGGTTTTTATGTACTTTTAAATATTCTATTATGTTTTAAATTTACTCTGAATTCTTTTCAAAAAAGATTAAAAATAATTTATAGTATTATTATACTCTTCATGTTTGCTTTTTTAGTTTTAATTTCTGCAAGATTATCTATTATTAGCTTTATAATTATTACCCTTATCTACATTATCTTTTATTTAAATTTAAATTTTGTAAATAAGTCTATAATAGGAGCTTTAGCTACATTAGGTTTAACTTTTCTCGTGCTCTCTAATCCGAATGTAAAAGAAAGACTTAATTATGATAATTTAGAAATCTTAATTGATCAAGAACCTCGATTTGTAATTTGGAAAAGTGTATATAATATTAAAAATAATCAAGACTTTAACAATATTATTGGATATGGAAATTATCAATTAATAGAAGATTATTTAGTCATTAATTATGAGCAAATAATTAATAAAAAAGAAAAAAAAGATTACTTTATAAATGAAAAATTTAATACTCACTCTCAATTTTATGATTATTTATTATTTGGAGGATATATAGCCCTCTTTATTTTCACAACTTTTTGTATAATGTCTCTATTAATAACTAAAGGTAACTTTATTTCATTCAGTATAATTGTTTCTTTTATTTTATTTTTTTCGGTTGAAAATGTATTTCATAGACAACTAGGTTGTTATTTATTTATAATTTACTATATCATATCCTTAAAGAGAATAAATACACTTAGTATCAACAATATTTAATAACTATACGAGTTTATTACTTATATTATTTATAAAATCAAATTATTAGAATTAATTCACTTTACAATTATGGATATTAAAATATCTTGGAAACACTTTTTATTACTTTTATTTATAATACTTCCTATAACTTTAATTAACATTAATAAAGATCCTATTTTTCTTTGGGATGAAGGAAGAAATTCTTTAAATGCATTAGAAATGTATTACAACAATAATTTTATTGTAACACACTATAACGGAGAACCTGATATGTGGAATACTAAGCCTCCATTATTAATATGGTTACAAACTTTCTTTATGTATTTAGTTGGAGTTAATGAACTCGCAATTCGTATTCCTACAATAATAAGTGCTTTATTAACTTGCATCCTATTATATGTATTTTCAAAAAAAATTTTAAATAATGAATGGATATCTATCTTTGTTAGTACTGTATTAATTACTACCAATGGTTATATAGCTATACATGGAGCTCGAACAGGAGATTATGATACTTTATTAACTCTTTTCGTAACAATATCTTCGTTAAGTATTTTTCTATTTACTGAAACAAAACAAAATAAATGGTTATACATTTTTTTTGTTTCTTTAAGTTTATCTGTTCTAACAAAAGGTATTGCTGGACTTTTGTTTACTCCTGCTTATTTAATATTAATAATATTTACAAAGCAATTATTCAAATTATTAAAGAACAAGCATTTTTATTACGCAATTTTTATTTTCTTATTTATAGTCATATCATATTATTCAATAAGAGAGATTCTTAATCCTGGATATATAAAAGCTGTATATGAAAATGAACTTGGAGGAAGGTTAAACACTACACTTGATGGTTTAGAAGAAAAAAACACTTTTTATTATTTTGAGAATTTATTTAATGATGTAGATCGCTTTAAAAATTGGATTTATTTTTTGCCTATTTGTTTTATTATATCATTATTTAATCCCAATAAAAAAATTTTAAAACTCTCTCTATATATAGCTTCATTAATTATAATACACTATCTAGTTTTAACAAAAGCTTCTACAAAGTATGAATGGTATGATACACCTTGGTTTCCATTATTTTCATTAATTATTGGTTTAGGAGTATATACAATATATGTGTATTTAAACAACAAGAGGTTTGAAAAAATATTGATGTATTCATTAGTGTTATCTTGTTTTACAATTAGTTCTTTTTCATATTATAATATATATAATAAAATTACATCTAATCAAGATGAGTATCAACGAAATATGAATCTTTTATCTCTTTTTTTTCAAGAAGTTAGATATGGGGAAAGAATTATTGATAATAATTTATTTTATTGTGCAGATATTCCTCAATACAATGCTATGTTTTATATCAATCAATTAAACAAAGATTATAATTTCAATATAAAACTTAAGGATTGGAACTCTTTAATTCCTGGAGATATTGTTGTTGTTGGACAATCTGGAGAAATCAAAAGCAATATTGAAAATAAATATTCTACTGAAATCTTAGAAGACAATCAAACAGATTGGCAACATTGGGGAATAAAAATATACAAAATAATAAATATAAAATAAATGAAACTATCAATAATTGTTCCTATTTATAACGAAGAAAAGATAATACCTGAATTACACAGAAGGATAATCAAATCAGCCGAAGTAATAACAGATGATTATGAAATTATTTTTGTGAATGATGGAAGTAAGGATAATTCAATCTTTCAGTTACAATCAATAGCTAGTAGTCATAAAAAATCTTTTTATATTAATTTTAGTAGAAACTTTGGACATCAGATTGCAGTAAGTGCAGGATTAGATAATTGTAAAGGTGATGCTGTAGTAATTATTGATGGAGACCTACAAGATCCTCCCGAATTAATTCCAGAGCTTTATAAAAAACATAAAGAAGGTTTCGAGGTAGTTTACGCTAAGAGAGAAAATAGAGAAGGTGAAAGTTTATTTAAAAAAATATCAGCGAAATTTTTTTATCGTACATTAAGCTCGTTAACTTCTATAGATATTCCTTTAGATACAGGTGACTTTAGACTTATTGATAAAAAAATTGTCGAATGTTTAAAACAAATGCCTGAAAAAAATAAATTCTTAAGAGGACAAATATCTTGGATTGGATTTAATCAAACTGCTGTATATTTTAACCGAGATAAAAGAAAATATGGAAAATCAGGATATCCATTAAGTAAAATGTTAAGTTTTGCTATAGATGGTATTACTAGTTTTTCAGATAAACCTTTAACATTTGTTACTAGAACTGGAATTTTTTTATCTTTTTTTTCTTTACTTATTA